>NZ_DALZQO010000001.1:218944-282747 GCF_032017025.1 Hydrogenoanaerobacterium sp. | reverse complement strand
GTTAGAAAGGTACTGTGCGGTATAGGGCTGCCCCTTGCCATAGGCAAGCCCATCTAAAGGGTCTCCGTTTTGAAGCAGGCCCACTACCGACGAAATTTTTGATGGAAAATTCTGAAGCAGCAGCTTTCCCTGGTAGAGCGCAACCGGCAAGCGCAGCGCATAATGCAGCATCTTAGGCAGGTCATATGTGTCGAACTGCATAAATAGATCACCTTATGTTTAAAATTTTGCATTATCTATGTTGAAATTATATCATAAACATGAGAATTATGATATATCAAATGGAATAGACATGATATGATTGAGCCAATGAACAAAGCCATTTACTAAAACATAAACCGCATAATTAAAGGAGGAAAAAAGATGAAAAAGTTTTTTGCAGTCTTGTTGTCTTTTACAATGGTTCTAACCATGGCAGCCTGCGGCACACAGGCACCCGCTCCGCAGGAATCAGCATCCGCTTCCCCCAGCGAATCTGCCCCGGCAACGCCTGTCCCGGCAGAGCGGACAGTCATTAAGTTTGCAGCACAGGGCGACAGCACCCCGGCTACCAAAACAGCCATCGATGCGTTCAACGCCTCTCAAGAGAAATATACCGCTGAGTGGGTGGATATGACCAACGATTCCGGTGCAATGCGCGAGCAGCTTATCACCTCACTTAAGGCGGGCTCGTCGGATTACGATGTTCTTTCCCTCGACGTGGTGTGGGCGGGCGAATTTGCCGCAGCGGGCTATATTGAGCCGATCGATTCTTACATGAAAGATTCTAAACTGAGTGTCAGCCAATTTAACGCAGGCTCTATGGCTTCGGGCAGCAAAAGCGCCAAGCAGTATGTACTGCCCTTCTTCCCAGATCTGGGCATCCTCTATTTCCGCAAAGATATCGTCTCTGCCGAAGATGCAGCAAAACTTGAGAGCGGCAACTATACCTATGACGACCTGATTGCCATGGCAGAAACCTATGCAGGGCAGGGCGGCACCAAAACCGGTTTCGTCTATCAGTCTAGCCTGTACGAGGGGCTTATCTGCAATGCCAACGAGTTTACCGGCAATTGGAGAGACCTGAAAGGCGGGCTTGCCGCTATGAAGAAAGCTACCGATTCCAAGGCGACACCCGAGAATATTCTTAACTACACCGAGGGCGAAACCGCCAACAGCTTTATCAAAGGTGACAGTGTGTTTGCCCGCAACTGGCCGTACCAGTGGGGTGCAATCAAGAGCGAGGGAACCATTAAAACCGAGCAGGTAAGCATTGCTCCGCTGCCGGGCGGCGGAAGCGTTGGCGGCTGGCTGCTGGCAATGAATAAGAACAGTGCCAACAAAGAAGGCGCATGGGAACTGATGAAGTTTATTGCCACCATGGACGGGCAAAAAATCATGAGCACCAAGGGCGGTTATCTCCCCGGTTGGAACGCGGCGCTGGAAGATGCCGAAGTACTCGCATCCAACGAAATGCTCAGCCTGCCCGGCTTCCAAAAGGCTTTAGCAACCACCATTGCCCGCCCCATTTCTGCAGAATACGCTAAGCTTTCCGATACGCTGCAGCAAAACATCCACAAGTATCTGTCCGGCTCGCAAGACCTTGATACTACGGCTGCGGCAATTGAACAAGCAATGAAAGAGCAATAATTGAGTCAAAAGAGCAACCCGGCAGCAAAGGGAAGGGTTGCTCTTTTCCTTTCAATTGTATCACGGTATGTTTATACGAGAGGGGGAGTATCATGAAAAAAAATATGACACTAAAGCAATTCTTGTTTATTCTGCCCTTGCTGATTTTGATCGCTGTGTTTTCGCTGTATCCCATCTTCAGTTCTTTTTTATACACACTCTTTGATTACCGCACAAACGACCAGCAGTACAACAAGCTGTTTTTGCACAGCAGCTTCAATGCGGGGCTGTTTTACGAGGATTGTGATTATATCAATTACTTTTTGCTGGATGATATTACTCTGGTAAAACAGGAAGATGCAGCAGAGTTCAATGCTGTTTCCGCAGAGATTTCTGCCGTTATGACGCAGCTAGAACCCTTAAAGGATGCATCCGGCGCGCAAAAAGTTTCTGCCAAACAAGCACAAGAGCTTTCTGATTTTATCGACCGGATCGGTTCAAAGCTGCAAACGGTTTACAACCGTTACCCCAATACTGTTTTTTACAACCAAGAAAAGGTATTTACCATTTTAGATGAGATGGAGACCTGCTTTGTTCAGCCAAATTTTATCGGCATGAACGGTTATCAAAAGCTGCTGGGTGATCACCGCTTTTTTACCGCATTGGGTAACACCATGCTTTTCACTGTTGTATCGGTAACCGTTGAGTTGGTGTTGGGAATGGCGCTCGCGCTCATTATGAATAAGGCTATTCGGGGAATCGGCCTGGTGCGCACTACGGCGCTCATTCCATGGGCAATTCCTACGGCGGTTTCTGCCTTGATTTGGAGCTACCTGTACGACGGCAGCAGCGGCGTGGTTGCACAGCTGTTTTATAAGATTGGTCTCATCGGCGCCCCTGAGCAGATGCTGCTTTCGGCAGGCGGAGCGATGACGGCAGCCATCATTGCAGATATCTGGAAAACCACCCCATATATGGCGTTGCTGCTTTTAGCAGGCCTGCAGATGATTGACCGGGGGCTTTATGAAAGTGCCGCGATTGACGGCTCGGGCAAAGTACATACTTTTTTCACGATCACTCTGCCTATGATGAAGTCCTCCATTCTTGTAGCGCTGCTGTTCCGCACACTGGACGCTTTCCGCGTGTACGACCTAATTGCTATACTCACCGGGGGAGGGCCGGGCGGCGCAACAGAAACGCTTTCAGTCTATGCATACAAGGCAATGATCAGCCAGAGCAACTATGGCTACGGAGCGGTGATTGTGGTCGCTATGTTCCTTTGCGTGGCGGCAATTGCCGTGCTGTTCGTCAAGGTGCTGGGCGCAGAAGTTATAAAAGAGGATTAGGAGGTGCTGTTATGAAAAAATTATCTGCTGCAACCGTTGTTTCCTGGGCTGTGGTGGGCGGTTTTCTGCTCATCAGCATCTTCCCCTTTTTTTGGATTTTAATTACCTCGTTTAAGCCCGGTTCAGAGATTTTCGGTGATACCGCTTTTCGCATCATCCCCCAGAACCCCACACTGCATAACTACATAACGGTGATTGTGGAAAAAGGTATTCTGAATGCGGTGAAAAACAGCTTTATTGTTTCCATTCTTACCACGGTGTATGTGGTAATCGTGGCTTCTATGTCCGCGTATATCATTGCGCGCTTTCGTTTTCGCGGTAAAACCCTGCTGATGGGGTTGATTCTAAGCGTATCCATGTTTCCGCAAATGATTATTGTAGGGCCTGTTTTTAACATGTTCTACAGCATCAATTTGCTCAACAGCTATTGGGTGACGCTTGCCTACTCTACGATCACCCTGCCCAGTGCGGTGTGGATTATGGTAACCCATTTTAAAAAAATTCCCCTTGCTATCGAGGAAGCGGCGCAGATTGACGGCTGCTCCCCTTGGCGTATTTTATGGAAGGTAGTGTTTCCGGTGGCAGCGCCCGGTGTGTTTACCACCGCTATTATGACATTTATTGCAGCATGGAACGAATACCTGCTGACCTATACCTTGAATTCCGATAAAATGTATCAGACCGTTCCCGTCGCGATTAACGCGCTGCGGACACAGTTCAGCATCCTCTGGGGCGAAATTACCGCTGCTACAATCACTGTAGTGATCCCCACCCTCATCATAGTATTAATCTTCCAAAAGCAGATCGTGTCCGGTATTGTCAATGGCGCTGTGAAAGAATAGCAAAGGCGGAACAAAAGAATGAAACTGATAAGAGATTATTTCGATAAAAACAATCTACTCTGCGAGGAGTCGCTGTTTCATACAGCGAACGGGTACCTTGGGGTGAGGGGCAACTTTGAGGAGGGATACCCCTCCGATATGCTCTCCATACGTGGCTGCTATATCAACGGTTTTTACGATACGGTAGAGCTGAAATACCCCGAGGCACTCCACGGCTTTCCAAACTCTGCCCAGCGAATGATCAATCTGCCCGATGTGCAGACCATTCGACTGTTGGTGGGGGAGGAGGAGTTCTCACTGTTTGAGGGGGAGCTACTTTCCTATCAGCGCTGTCTGGATATGAGCCGCGGAGTGAGCGTAAGAAGCATCGAATGGCGCAGCCCAAAGGGTGCAGAGCTTAACATTAAAATTACGCGCATGGCATCCTTCGCTGTACGGGAGCTGTTTTGCATCGACTACCGTATAACCAGTGTTAATTATGACGGAGAGGTACGGTTCACCAGCACAGTTGACGGCGATGTGCGCAACTTCAGCGACCCGTCTGACCCGCGGGTAGCGTCGGAAAGTGTTTGGAATATCACACCCGCTTCGGTGCAAGCAGACGAAGATATTGGGGTGATGAAGTGCCGTACAGCTGCTTCAGGACTTACTATGGCGGTCTGCACTGCCCATGAGCTGACGCGCCCTGCTCAGATACAAAGCAGGGCAGAAGGTAAAAAAATTACCACCACCATTCAAACCCGGCTGCAAGGGGGCGAAAGCGTAGCCCTGCATAAGTACTGTGTGCTTTGCGACTCTCGCAGGCAGGAGTACCCTGTGCAGGCGGCGCTGAATATCCTTGCGCAGGTGAGGGCACAGGGGCTGGATGCCCTCTACCTCCGGCAGGAGCAATACCTCAACCAATTTTGGAAACAATCTCGGGTAGAAATAGACGGAGACGCAATCGTACAGCAGGCACTCGATTTTAACCTGTATGGGCTGCTGCAAAGCGCAGGCTGCGATTCTGTGAGCAACATTGCGGCAAAGGGGTTATCCGGCGAGGGCTATGAGGGGCATTATTTTTGGGATACCGAAATCTATATGTTCCCGTTCTTTTTGATGACGCAGCCGGAAATGGCAAAGCGGTTGCTGGATTTCCGCTATGGCATTTTGGATAGCGCACGCGTCCATGCACGCATTATGGGGCACCGCCGCGGGGCACTTTACCCTTGGCGCACCATTACGGGCAGTGAGTGCTCCAGCTATTTTCCGTCCGGTTCCGCACAGTATCACATCAACGGTGATGTAGCACACTCTTTCTTACAGTATTATTATGCAACCGATGATTTGGGCTATATGGCGGAAAAAGGGGCGGAGGTGCTGTTTGAGGCCGCAAGGCTGTGGCTGGATGCGGGGCACTACAACAGCAGAGGTATGTTCTGTATCGATGCCGTTACGGGGCCCGATGAGTACACCTGTATCGTCAATAACAACTATTTTACCAACCGCTCAGCGCAGCAGAACCTGTGTGGCGCGGCAGAAATTTACCATGCCTTACAGGCCGCAAACAGTTTGCAGGCGGCAGAGAAAATCGGACTTTCCGCGGAAGAGGCAGCTGAGTTTGAACGCGCTGCCGCTGCAATGTATTTGCCCTACGACGAGCAGCTGGATATTAACCCGCAGGATGACAGCTTTATGAACAAAGCGGTGTGGGACTTCGCAAATACCCCGCCGGAAGATTATCCGCTGCTGCTGCATTATCACCCGTTGGCACTTTATCGGCATCAGGTATGCAAGCAGGCAGATACGGTTCTTGCCCATTGCCTGTACGACGAAGGAATTGCAGAAAGTACCATTCGCAACAGCCTGCATTACTATGAAAAAATAACCACGCATGATTCTTCACTTTCCACCTGTATTTTCGGAATTGTCAGCGCGCGGCTGGGCGAGGCGGCAAAGGCATATCAATACTTTTTGAATACCGCCTGTACCGACCTTGAAAACGCTCACGGCAACACAAAAGACGGCATCCATACCGCAAATATGGGCGGCTCGTATCTTGCCATTGTGGCGGGGTTTGCAGGGCTGCGGTGCCGAGCGGACGGTATGCATTTTTCCTTTGCCCTGCCCGATGAGTGGGAAGGCTATCGGTTCCGTTTGCGTTATCGAAAAAGCCTATTGCAGGTGGAGGTAAAACGCTGCGGATCTGCAATTAAACTACTGCAAGGCCCCCCTGTAAGGCTGTTTGTCGAGGAGAGGGAATACCTGCTGGAGGATTCTCTTAGCTTCCGGGAGGTAAGCGTATGAATTACAGGGCTGTGATATTTGACCTCGACGGTGTCATCTGCTCTACAGATGAATATCATTATTTGGCGTGGAAGCAGATTGCGGATGAAAACGACATCCCGTTTGATAGAGAGATTAACAACCGCCTGCGCGGGGTGAGCCGCATGGAAAGCTTAGAGATCATACTGGAGTGCAGTGCGCAGCACTTCTCGCAGGAACAAAAGGAACAACTTGCCGGGCAAAAAAATGGGTACTACCAGAAGTATCTGATGCAGATGACCACCGCCGACCTCACCGATGAGATATGCCAAACGCTAGAGCATCTTCGGGCGGCTGGGGCTTTGCTCGCCATCGGCTCTTCCAGTAAAAATGCGGGTCTGATTTTACAACAGATTGGCCTTGAGAGTTTTTTTGATGCAGTATGTGACGGCAACAGCATAGCCTGTTCTAAGCCCAACCCCGAAGTGTTCTTGAAAGCGGCGGCGGCATTGGGGCTTCCCCCGCGCAGCTGCCTTGTGGTAGAGGACGCTCCCTCGGGTGTGGATGCCGCGATGAGAGGCGGGTTTGATTGTGCAGGTGTCGGATTTGCATACGACTACGCGCCCGTTACTTATCCACTCACGTCCTTTGCGCAGCTTATATCAATTGTGAACGGAGATGATTTGGAATGAAGCAACAGTGGTGGAAAAGCAGTGTGGTTTACCAGATTTACCCCCGCAGTTTTATGGATTCTGACGGTGATGGCATAGGGGATCTTGCGGGAATCACACAAAAGCTGGATTATCTCACAGAGCTGGGTGTGGATATGGTTTGGATCTCGCCGATTTTTCAGTCTCCGAATGATGATAACGGGTATGACATCAGCGATTACCGCGCGATTATGCCTGAGTTCGGCACAATGGAGGACTTCGACCTGTTGCTTGCAAAGGCACATGAGCGGGGGCTGAAAATTGTGCTTGATCTCGTAGTCAACCACACCTCGGACGAACACCCGTGGTTTGCGGAAAGCCGTAAATCCAAAGACAACCCTTACCGCGACTATTATATTTGGCGCGAAGGCAAAGACGGGGCGCCGCCGAATAATTGGGGCAGCGAATTTTCGGGCTCTGCTTGGGAGTACGATGCAGCCACAGAAATGTATTACTTGCACCTGTTTACTAAAAAGCAGCCGGATTTAAACTGGGATAACCCTGCTATGCGTGAAGAAGTTTACGCGCTGATGACATGGTGGCTGGATAAAGGCATTGATGGATTTCGCATGGACGTGATCAGCAATATCTCTAAACCCGATGGCCTGCCTGATGGAGTCATCCGGGAGGGGGAGCTGTACGCAGGCGGAGTAGATGCGTCTGCTCAGGGCCCCCGTGTCCACAAATATTTGCAGGAGATGAACCGCCGTACGCTGGCCGGACGTGATCTCATCACTATTGGTGAAACCGCCCGGGTAACCCCGGAAGATGCCAGACGCTACGCTAATTTGGATGGCAGCGAGCTGAGCATGGTGTTTCACTTTGAGCATGTGGGGCTGGAGGCTGTTGGCGGCGGGCGCTGGCATGATAACCGCTACCGCCTCAGTGACCTAAAAGCAGTGTTTAACAAATGGCAGACCGAGCTGGAGGGTGTTGCATGGAATAGCCTTTACTGGGAAAACCACGACCAGCCCCGTTCGGTGTCGCGTTACGGCAACGACAAAAAATACTGGTTAGAGAGCGCAAAGATGCTGGCGACCTGCCTGCACTTTCAGCAGGGAACCCCCTATATTTATCAGGGTGAAGAGTTGGGGATGACCAATACCCGTTTTGAAACTCTGGACGATTGCCGTGATGTGGAGGTGTTCAACGGTTACCGCCAGATGGTGGAGGAACAGGGTGTTTCGCCGCAACAGATGTTCCGCTATATCAACCATATCAGCCGCGATCATGCCCGTACCCCTATGCAGTGGAACGACAGCCCGAACGCAGGCTTTTCCACCGGCACACCGTGGATACCGGTCAACCCCAATTATACAAAAATCAATGCGGCAGCGCAGAGGAACGACGAAAACTCTGTTTTTAGTTACTATCAAAAGCTAATCCGGCTTCGCCGTGAATATCAGGTCATCATTGACGGGCATTTTGAACTGCTCGACCCAAGTAATGAGGAACTGTTCTGCTACACGCGCAGCAGCCAAGATGAAACGCTTCTGATTATTTGCAGTTTTGCAGACCATGGCGTGACATACCACATTCCGCAGGGCTTTCTGGCAGGCAGCTCCCAGCTTTTAATTGCAAATTATTCGGATTGCAGCTTAACCCAGCAAATTACACTGCGTCCATACGAATGCCGCGTCTACAGCAAAAGGTAAACGAAGTTTTTTACGATTATTGGAATCTACTATAGCAATAAAGGGAATGGGTGCCGCTGCTGCGGTCACCCATTCCCTTTATTGCTGCGCAAAAATTTGTTTATTCGACATATTTTTTTACCTAATATTTTCTTAATTCTATTAAAACAATAAAGAAATCGCGAAATATGTCGAAATATTATATAAAGACATATTTTGTTCAAGATTTTAAAGTAGAAGAGTAGCAGGCGTTTGTTTATAATGCTAAATTTATAGCTTGGAGAAGTGCCGATAACCCCCAAATTACTCTTACCAGCGGAGGTGAGGATCTAAGGAAGATCACTGTTAGGGGTGGTGACGTAATAAAAAATGTATTTATTCATTGCTGAATCAAGTCATTCTGAGGTGTATTCAGCCACAAGCATCTTACATACATTCCGGAGATAAAAGTGCATGAAGCAATGATATAAACAACAAAGTAAGGAAGGACTAAAAATGAAAATTTTTTCAAAAAAAATGAAAGCTCCTAAGAAGATGAAGGCTCCCAAAAAAATCAAAGCGCCGAAAAAAGTAAAGTCAATGAAAAAGATTAATATTTTATCAGGAATAAAATTATCAAAGATGAAGTTAGCAACAAAAATTGCATATACCATTACCGCTCTGTTAACGGTAATTTTTGTTGTACTGATTGGCTTCACGGTGCTTTCTGCACAAGACGTTATTGGTGAAACCATTTCGGCAGAGTTTAATGCAATATCCAAATCGAATGGTTTTCAGGTACAGCAGATTTTTGATATTGCTGAGACTACAACCCAAAATATGCAAGAGTACTTGACCAAGGTATATAAGCTTGAAGCCCAGCAGAAAGCCGATGCTGAACAAGCAGCATTAGAAGCTGAGGCCGAGGCTGCAGCTGCCAAAAGTAAGACCAAAGCTTCTTCAGCTAAAAATAAAGCTCAACCAATACCTGAAAAAGAGAAGTATTACAGCAGCATTTATAATATAGAGATCAGCCAGATCAAATCCGATGCTGAAAAATTTATTACAGAAACGGCAAGAAATACAGCGATCAATAACGACGATATCGTAGCCGTGGGTGCTATGTTTGAACCTTACAAATTTGATGAAAACATAAAAAGCTACGCTTTCTATGTTTCAGAGTCAGATACCAACTCTGCAATTCGCCCATTTGGAGTGTATTCGGAATACTCCAAAGAAAAATACTATGTAAGCGCGGCACAGAGCAAGGAAACTGTATTCACAGAGCCATATAAATTTAATGGTGTCACCATGGTTTCGGTTTCGTCACCCATTATGCTTAACAACGAGCTGCAAGGTATTATCTTATCGGATATTAATGTTACAAACTTTGCAAAGGTTGAGTCCGAAAATGAACGCTACCCGAGCATGTTTGCCACTATTTACGATAACAAAGGAGTTATCATATACGACAGTGAGGACATCAACAATGTAGGCAAAAACATGTCAGAGTTCTTTGCCAAAGAAAATGAGCTCACGGCTGTTCAAGCATCTTTTGAAAAAGGTGAAGCATTCTCAATTGAAACAACCCGTGAGGACGGCAGAAAAATAACACGCTTCTATAACCCGATCAAAGCCGGAAGCACCAATTGGTGGACTTTAACCGCGCTGGAAACTGACGATATGAACGAAGCTATAAAATCCACTACACTTGGGATGATAGTGATGGCGGTAGCGGCCCTTGTTATAATCGTTGGAACTGTTGCTTTCGCACTCAAGAAAATGCTCAGCCCAATTCAGGGTGTTGTAAAAGCCGCCGAAGAAATTTCCAACGGTAACTTTGATATTCACCTGGAGACCAAATCAGAGGATGAAATCGGCACTTTGATGAAAGCCTTTAGTAACACAGCGCAAACGTTAAAGTCAGTGATTGGCGATATTTCAACCGTACTGAACAGCGTAGCCGATAAAAACCTGGATATAAAAACCTCTGTAAACTATGTAGGAGAACTGGAACAGATTGAGAGCTCTCTGAAGAATATCATACACAACCTAAACGAAGTTATGGGTGATATCAATCAATCGTCTGATCAGGTTGCGAACGGGGCGGGTCAGGTATCGAATGGCGCGCAGGCACTGTCGCAGGGTGCAACCGAACAGGCTAGCTCAATTGAAGAGCTTTCAGCCACAATTACAGAAATTTCTGCACAGATTAAAAAGAATGCAGAAAATGCAAGAACAGCTCGCGAAGAATCTACACTTGCTGTAAAAGAGGTTGAGGCAAGCAACGAAAAGATGCGGGAAATGATTGTTGCAATCGATGAAATCAGCGACAAATCCGGTAAAATCGGCAAAATCATTAAAACCATCGAAGATATTGCGTTCCAAACCAATATCCTTGCACTAAACGCAGCGGTAGAGGCTGCAAGAGCAGGAGTAGCGGGAAAAGGCTTTGCCGTGGTAGCAGATGAAGTTCGGAACCTCGCCAGCAAATCGGCTGAAGCAGCCAAGAACACTACATCCCTGATTGAAGAGACCGTTAAGGCGGTTGAAAACGGTACAAAAATTGCAAATGTAACCGCAAACTCTATGATGGCTGTAGTAAACGGTGTTGGAAAAGTAACGGGGCTTGTGGATGATATTGCCTATGCTTCGAGCGAGCAGGCAGATGCAATTGCACAGGTAACCCAGGGCGTCGAGCAGATTTCAAACGTGGTGCAAACCAACTCTGCCACCGCCGAGGAAAGTGCTGCAGCATCCGAAGAGCTTACCGGACAGGCTCAACTACTCAAAGAGGTTGTCAGCCAGTTTAAACTAAAAGGTGAAGCGGAAAACCTAACAGGTTCATCATTTTCTGATTCCGAATCTACATGGAACTATAAAGAGGGGAACGCGAGTAAAGAGGCTGCTTTCGATTTACTCGAAAGCAAGTACTGAGTCGACCCATCCAAAGCAACCTCCAGCAATCAGTAATCCCAGCTGAACAATAAGTAGCTCAGTTTACCCTCCTTAAGCTGAGTAAAAATAAAGAGGTCGGACATGTTGATGTCCGACCTCTTTGTTTTTAGGTAAGTTTAGAAATAGCAAGGCCTTTCAGAGCCTGCCACCAAGCATAAGATTATCTTATTTAATGAACATTTGTGTCCAGATGTACTGCCCGTTGCTATTCTTAACAACGCCGACACCAATCTGCGTAAAGCTGGAACTTAGGATGTTTTTTCTGTGTCCGTCAGAATTCATCCATCCCTCCATGACCTTTTCGGGGGTGGGTTGTCCCATAGCAATGTTTTCGCCTGCTGCGGTGTAAGAAATACCAAACTGTTTCATCATATCAAAGGGGGAACCATAGGTGGGGGAGGTATGATCAAAATAGTTCAGGTCAGCCATATCCTGTGATTTTAAAGTGGCAACATCGCTGAGCTTGCTGTTTGCGGTTAAGGCGCTGAGCCCTCTTGAGGTTCTTTCTTTGTTGACAAGCTCTACAACACGGTTTTGCAGTTCGCTGAGGCTGGAGTTACTACCGTTGGAGCCATTGCCATTGGAACCGTTGCCGTTGGAACCGTTGCCGTTGGAACCATTGCCGTTGGAGCCATTGCCGTTGGAACCATTGCCGTTGGAACCATTGCCGTTGGAGCCATTGCCGTTGGAGCCATTGCCGTTGGAACCATTGCCGTTGGAGCCATTGCCATTGGAACCATTGCCGTTGGAGCCATTGCCATTGGAGCCGTTGCCATTGGAACCATTGCCGGAGCAGTTGTTATTGGAGTTGGGCTTGCTGGGGCAATTGTTGTTAAAACCAGGTTTGAAGCAGTTGTTGTTAGAACCGAAAATTTTAAAGCAATTGTTATTGGAGCCTAAATTGCTAAAGCAGTTATTGCCGGAATTAGAATTACCGGAACAGCTGTTGTCGGTACCAAAGTGGATGAGACAATTGTTGTTGGAACCAGAATTGCCGATACAATTATTATCGGAATTGGTTTTGTTGGAGGAGCTGTCATTCGTATCAGGCTTGCCCGAGGATGCCTGAACGTCTGAATTGCTTGCCCTGCTTGCATCTTTACTTGGAGCTTTGCTCGTAGGTTTCGAGCTTGCAGTAGAACTACGGGAGACTGACTCTGTTTGAGAGGACTGTGGCGCAGAATTGGATCTCGCCTCGCTGCTCGCAAGGCTTTCTGTATCCGACTCTACCTCAGTTTCACTTTGGTCTTGCACATCACGCGACGTTTCCTCATTACGCAGCACTTCCTCATCACGCTCAAACGAGCTTTGGCTACTGCTTGCTTCCCCCGGTGGAAGTACACCGTTGTTGTTGGTGAGTGCAAATATTCCCGATACCAGTAAGGCTAGTACACAAGGAATCACAATCAAAAGTTTCTTCTTCATTTTCGAATTCTCCTGTTCTAAGATTTGTAAATATAATTTACATACGTATCATCATAACACTAAACATGTAGTACGGCACACCCCAATATCTGGTGCGGTAAGAAGGTTCTGCCTCCTTATCCAATCTTTTAATAGATACCGCAATTTATTTTTTAGGTTTGTATAAATTTTTTTAAATAATCTGTCTATTTGGTATAATATCTGCGTGATATATTTTGTGGGAAATATTTACCTTTGGAGAAAATAATTGATTCGGTTGATTGACCCTGACTATAATGTTAAAATTAGTACAATAGCAGTGGAATAAACTGAGATTGCTTCTGCCATGTGCTGTCTGTTCCGCTGCCAGACAGTATCCAACACAACAAATGACATCCTGTAAGTGACATTTTTATATTTCAACCCAGACAGAAAGGCTACAGGTGTTATTTTGTTATGAAAAAATGTGTCGTTCTCATCGCTTTGCTTGCTGCTATGTTAAGCGGCTGTTCTTCGGCTTTGCAAAATCTGCCGCAATCATCCGATTCATCCCTATCGGTGGAGGAAATGCATTCGCAGGAAGAGGCCCCTGCTTCCTCCGAATCTGCTTCACCGCAGGAAGTGCAATCGTCAGAATCATCGTCTGCCGTATCTTCTTTACCGGCAGAGCAAAAGCCTGCCATACCGCCTGCCACAGAGCCGGAGGTATCCTCTGCACCCGAACCGGTTGTAGAGCCACAGCCCCCGGCAGACCCCGTGAATGAAAAGCTGAAAGCGCAAATCTACAAAGAATTCGGTGCAGGTACACCGCAGAAAAAGTTTATCTACCCTGTCACTTCCGATTGGACAACCTCAGTCACGAACTACTCTTACGATACTCCCCTGCAAGCGCACCTAAGCTGGAAGATCAGCTGGATTTTAGAGGGGATGTATTACGCGTATAAAGCGACGGGGGATGACATGTTTTTGCAGGAATCGGTGCAAATGTACGATACACTTTTGAAAAAACGTGACGACGTCATCGGCCGCCCCGCATTTGACGGCAATGTCTACCCGCTATGGGGCTCTACATCGCGATACAATGGGTCTTTCTACACGTTAACCGATGCCGACGGAAATCGGCTGGCAACCCTGCAGTTTCACTCACAAGGCAACGACCAAACCTATGTAGCGGTAAAAACAGACCATGTCGCAGGTACATTCACCTTGAATATCCGCCATAAGGATACTACCTATACCCTCGCAGGGTTGACGCTTGCAAATTTTGAGCAAAGGGTAGAAAAGGAGATTCCGTGGAGCTTTTATGGCTCACCCAGAAAGGACAAGCATGTCGTTGAGGTAATTTGGTTGAGCGAAGATGCGCCGACGCTACCAAAAGCTCAAGATTATACATTGGTGGAAAACACCAATGTGCCCACCCCAATCCATACCGCGCTTATTTTAGAGCCGATGACACAAACCTACATAGAACTGAAAAAACAGGGTCACCCCGATGCAAAGCGCTATCAAAAGGAAATTAAGCGTATGTTTGACGCATTGCTGGCAACACACTGGGATGAACGTGGGTTCTTTAAGGAAATGGATGATTCCCCCACCTTTTTAAATGGTGGGGGGGTCATACCATGGAACCAGCAGCTGCCCTTGGTGTCGGCCATGGCGCTGTATGCAAAAGAAGAGAACGACGCACAGCTAAAGCAGATTGTGAACAAAGCCTGCAGCTATTTTATGACGAAGGTGACCGCCACCAAAACAGGGTATTTGTGGCGTTACTGGGAAGACCCCTCCAACACCGTAACCTACTGGGAAACCACCAACTACGCTGCACTTGATTTAAACAGCATTCAGCTCATTCACAGCGCGGGGCTGGGTTTTTCCGACGCGGATATGGCGATGTTTGCAAAAACGATTGAAAACCGTATTTTAAAAAATCCCTCTGCCCCCGCAACACGAATCGATGGGTCATCACCAAGCAGCCAAAACTTAGTGCTGATGCAAAAATATCTTCCGTTTTCGCCTTTGGTTCCGCAAATTGCTTCTTTGGTAGAAAAGCAAACACTTCCTTGGGATATTGCTGCAAAACTGCTTTACTTTAGAAATATTAAAATGTAAAACTTGACAGATGCGGCCGTTTCGCATAACCTAGAAGTAATAGTAATTTTTCTAAATTTGATTGCAAATATCTTATAGCTTTTAATCTTACAGGGCAACACAATAAAATGGAGGAAAAAATGATGTTAGAGAATAAAAAGATCGGGTTTATCGGCGGTGGGCAGATGTGTGAAGCCATTTTCAGCGGTATTGTCGCAAGCGGGCTGGTACCTCCCCAAAACATCAGCATCACCGATGTGAATGCCGATAGGCTGCACTGCCTTGCGGAAAAATACCATGTAAATACGGTGGTAAATAAACCGGATGCCGCAGGTGCGAAGCAGGTGATTGAGCAAAGCGATATTGTTGTTTTTGCAATAAAACCGCAGTATGCTCGCCCGGTTCTCAATGATGTAAGCAGCGCATTCCGGGAGAATCAACTGGTGATTTCGATTATGGGCGGCATCACGCTCGATTACCTCGAGGAGTTTCTTCCATTTAACCCTGTGCTTCGCGTTATGCCCAATACCCCTATGCTGGTACGCAAGGGCATAGCGGGTATCGCCGCGGGTAAAAATGCCACCCAAGAACACTGTGACCTCGGTATGGAGCTTTTTAATCTGGTGGGTATCTCCTACCTGCTGCCCGAAAATCTGATTGACCCTCTCACCAGTGTGAGCGGCTGCAGCCCCGCTTTTGCCTATATGTTTATTGAGGCGCTCGCAGACGGCGGTGTGGAAAAAGGCTTACCGCGCGAAATGGCAATTAAACTGGCGGCTCAGGCGCTGGCTGGCTCGGCTGAAATGGTGCTGCAAACAGGTACTCATCCCGCCGTGTTAAAAGACAGTGTTTGCTCGCCGGGCGGCGGAACCATTGCGGGTGTTCGCGCTTTGGAAAAAGGCGGATTCCGCGCTGCAGTAATTGATGCGGTGGATGCAAGCTGTGCGCGTATGATTGAGGTTGGGAAAAAAGCCTGAATTTACCTTTCAGCAAAAAACGATATTTTTTGACACAGAGTGTTTACAGTAGAACAGCTTTAAGATATAATAAACTTGTCGTATAAATTTGGAGATATGGTCCAAAAGTTTCTACCTGTCAGCCGTAAATTGACAGACTACGAGGTTTTATAACAAAAAATCGGCTCCATTGCAAGAGGACATCCATTGCAAGGAGTCTGTTTTTCTGTGATGAACTCCTCGTTTTTTAGGGGAGTTTTTTATTTTTGTAAAAAGCCTGTTTGATATAAAAGGAGGATGAAAGTGTATACGATTAAAAGCTATCAGTTTGCACAGTCGCTGGATGAAGCATGCGAATTGCTGCAAAAAGATTCTAAGAATGCGGTATTGGGCGGCTGCTGCTGGCTAAAAATGGGGCATAAAAAAATCCGCACAGCAATTGACCTTTCTCGTTTGGATCTAAGCTATATCACAGAAGGGGACGGCAAAATCTATATTGGAGCCACTACCACACTGCGCGAGCTTGAAACCAGCCCTTTGCTGCAAAAACGTTTCGGTGGTATTTTACCGCAGTGCGTACATAACATTGTAGGCGTTCAGTTCCGCAACATGGCGACGGTGGGTGCAAGCGTATTTTCGCGCTACGGTTTTTCCGATATTATAACCGCTCTGCTTGCGCTCGACACCAGCGTAGAGCTGCACCTCGGCGGCGTGATGCCGCTAGAGGAGTTTATTGCGCTCCCGCCGCAACGCGATATTTTAAAGCAGCTTATCATTGCAGATGACGGACGCACCGCTGCATACCAAAGCATGCGCAATACCGCCACCGATTTCCCGGTGCTTGCAGTGGCTGCCGGCTGCCTAGAGGATGATTGGAAGATCTCGGTTGGTGCAAGACCGGCGTGTGCTGCGCTTGCGGTAAATGCGGCAAAGCTGCTCTCGCAGGGCGCATCAGCAGAACAAGCCGCAGAGGCTGCCGCCAAAGAACTCACCTTCGGAGATAATCTTCGTGCATCGGCAGAGTACCGCAGGCTGCTGGCGGAGGTGCTGGTAAAACGCGCGGTTCAGCAGTGCAGGGAGGAGGCATAAGCATGAAAGTAAAGATTACGGTAAACGATAAATTATTCGATAAGCACATCCCAAACGATATGATGCTGATCGATTTTCTGCGCAAATACGGCTTTGTCAGTGTAAAACGCGGCTGTGAAACCGACAATTGTGGACTTTGCACCGTCTGGGTAGATGGCAAGCCCATACTCTCCTGCTCTTACCCCGCCGCAAGGGCAGACG
The DNA here is from genome assembly GCF_032017025.1 of Hydrogenoanaerobacterium sp. Lineage (NCBI taxonomy): Bacteria > Bacillati > Bacillota > Clostridia > Eubacteriales > Oscillospiraceae > Hydrogenoanaerobacterium > Hydrogenoanaerobacterium sp. The sequence goes on along the minus strand of NZ_DALZQO010000001.1, from coordinate 265,688 downwards.
GCAGGCAGGTGACCACGCTGGAGGGGTTGCAGGACGAAGCCAAGGAGTTTGGACAGTTTATGGTGAACCAGGGGGCGGAGCAGTGCGGCTTTTGCAGCCCCGGGTTTATTATGAATGTGCTCGCTATGAAGCGTGAACTGAAAAACCCCACCGAACAGCAAATCAAAGAATACCTTGCGGGGAACCTCTGCCGCTGTACAGGCTACACCAGCCATATCAGAGCAATTCAGGAATACATGGAGGATAAGTGCAAATGAAGCCGGTGAATCAACTCAAACAGGTCAATCAGCGAATTCCAAAACTGGACGGCATGGCACTTACCACCGGCAAGGGTGTTTACACCGATGACATTGTCCCGCAGGGGTGTTTGGTTGTTAAGGTGCTGCGCAGTCCCCATGCGTTTGCTAAAATTAAATCCATCAAAACAGATACCGCACTTCGGGTAAACGGTATTGAGTGTGTGCTAACCTATGAGGATGTTCCGAAAATCCGACATACACTCGCGGGTCAGTCGTACCCCGAGCCAAGCCCCTACGACCGTTACATTCTGGAGCGGGTGGTGCGCTATGTTGGCGACCCGGTCGCCATTGTGGCGGGCAGAGACGAAAAAGCCGTCGACAAAGCGCTGGGTATGATCCGGGTAAAGTATGACGTTCGTGAGCCTGTGCTCGATTTTGAAGCAGCAAAAGACAATGCAATCGTCATCCATGAGGAAGACGACTATTTCAACAACTTTGATATCGGTGGAAACCGCCTGCACAATGTGGTTGCAAGCGGCTCTGAAATCCACGGCGATGTGGATGAGGAGTTCGCAAAATGCGATGTAGTGCTGGAAGAAACCTATTACACCAAAGCAAATGCGCAGGCGATGATGGAGACCTTCCGCACCTACACTTATCTGGACTGCAATGGCCGTCTGAACGTGGTGAGCTCCACGCAAATTCCGTTCCACTGCCGTAGAACCATTGCGCGTGCATTGGGGCTGCCGCAATCAGCGGTGCGTGTTTCAAAGCCCCGTATCGGTGGCGGCTTTGGCGCGAAACAAACGATGGTGAGCGAGCTGTTCCCGTCGCTTGTAACCCTCCGAACAGGCAAGCCTGCCAAAATGGTTTACACCCGTCAGGAATCCTTTGCGGCCTCCAATAGCCGTCATCAAATGCGCATTACCGTCAAGCTGGGTGCTACCAAGGATGGCATCATCAAAGCAATCTCATTGCATACGCTTTCAAACGCAGGTGCATACGGCGAGCATGCCTCCACCACGGTTGGGCTCACCGCGCACAAGACTATTCCGCTTTACAGCAAAGCAAATGCGTTTAAATTCACCTACGACGTCGTATACACGAATACCATGGCGGCGGGTGCATTCCGCGGTTATGGCGCAACGCAGGGCTGTTTTGCGGTGGAATCGATTGTAAACCAGCTGGCACACAAGCTGAACATCGATCCCGCTGAGCTGCGTCTTAAAAACATACCGCAGCAGGGCGAAAAGATGCCTGCCTATTACAACGAAGCGCTCAGCAGTACGATGCTGCAAAACTGCATCAACAAGGGCAAAGAGATGATAGGATGGGACAAAAAATACCCGAGCGTACAGGTGGACGACCACCGTGTTCGGGGCGTTGGGATGTCCATTACCATGCAGGGCTCGGGAATTTCGAACATAGACGTTGCCAGTGCTGCAATTCGCCTCAACGACAGCGGGTTTTACACCTTGATGATTGGTGCGACCGATATGGGGACGGGCTGCGACACCATTCTTGCACAGATGGCGGCAGAGCTACTGCATTGCCCCATCGAGCGTATTACGGTGGACAGTGTGGATACCGACCATTCCCCGTATGACACCGGCTCCTATGCGTCCAGTACTACCTACGTTACCGGAATGGCGGTGGTAAAAGCCTGTGCTCAGCTCATTTCCATGATTAAGGAGGAAGGCTCCAAACTGCTTGGAATTCCGACTGTGCTGGTGGAATTTGACGGTGACAGGGTTTACAGCTCTGCCGATGCAAACCATTTTATTACGCTTGACAAGTTGGCACAGAAGCTGGTGGGTGGCAAGCCCGGAAACTGGCTGTGCGCCAATGCAAGCCACTGCAGCCCCACCTCGCCGCCGCCGCTGATGGCAGGCTTTGCCGAGGTAGAGGTGGATACCGAGACCGGTGAGATCAAGCTGATTGACTACGTGGGCGTAGTGGATTGCGGAACCGTTGTGAACCCCAACCTTGCCACCGTGCAGGCCGAGGGAGGCATTGCACAGGGCATTGGTATGGCAATGTATGAGGATATTCAGTACAACAAAAACGGTAAGATGATGAACGATTCGTTTTTGCAATATAAAATTCCGTCCCGCTTGGATGTACCGGACATACGTGTTGCCTTTGAAAGCAGCTACGAGCCGACCGGCCCGTTTGGTGCAAAATCCATCGGCGAAATCGTCATCAACTCACCAAGCCCTGCCATTGCGGGTGCTGTTTACAATGCTGCAGGGGTCAATATCCGGTCGCTGCCCATTGCCGCAGAAAAAATTAAACTTGCAATGCTGCAAAAAAACGGATAAAAATGAATGTACAGGAGAGCCTTACTAAAGGTAAGGCTCTTTTGCATGATAGTTGCGTATTACCTGCTTGGGGCGCGTAGGGTGCGCTGTGGGAGAAGTGAAACATTGCAAGACTGGATTATAGAGGTTATGAACCAATTTGGCTACATTGGTATTTTTTTGCTGATAGCCATTGAAAATATTTTTCCGCCGATTCCATCGGAGGTAATACTCACCTTCGGCGGCTTTATGACAACCTATAGCGATATGAGTGTTTGGGGTGTCATCCTGTCGGCTACGGCTGGCTCGGTGCTGGGTGCACTTGTGCTTTACGGCGTTGGCAGGGTGCTTTCTCCACAACGGTTGGAGCATTGGCTGGAGGGGAAAATAGGGCGCTTGCTGCACTTTAAAAAAGGTGATGTTACCAAAGCGTGCAGTTGGTTTGAAAAGCGCGGCAAAAGTACGGTTTTGTTTTGCCGGTGTGTCCCCATTGTACGCAGCCTCATCTCCATTCCTGCGGGCATGGCGAAAATGAACATGGGGCTATTCCTGTCGCTTACAACGCTTGGGTCGTTTACCTGGAACATCATACTTGTGTATTTTGGCGTATTTGCAGGCGAGTCTTGGGAGAGTATTCTCGGCTACATGAGCACCTATTCCCATATCACTTTGGCGGTGCTTGCGGCAATTGCACTGATTTTGGTATTCGTATTCTTTCGAAAACGTTTTTCAAAAAAAGGTACCTCTCCGCCACAACAATAAAATAAAGAAAAGAAAAACCCGGCTGCTTTGCAGCCGGGTTTTTAACATTGTTTATGCCTCACAGGTGGGGTGGAATCTTTCAATAACGTTTACCGGGCATACCTCAATGCACTTACCACAGGTAATACACTTTTCTACGTCGATAAACGCAAGGTTTTCTTCCACGGTGATTGCGTCGGTAGGGCAAACATTGGCACATTTTTTACATGCGATGCAGCCGTTTGCGCACACCTTGCGTGTTTTTGCGCCCTTGTCCTTGTTGCGGCACTCCACATGAATCGGCTTGTTCAGCGGATACATGGAGATCAGTGCCTTCGGGCAGGTTGTTACACAAAGTGAACAGCCTGTACAAACTTCGGGGCGAACTACTGCAATACCGTTGACCAAATCAATTGCACCGAACGGACAGGATTTCGCACAATCCCCATAGCCTAGGCAGCCGTAACTACAGCTGGAATCTCCGCCGTAAAGCAGGCTTGACGCATAGCAAGAATCAATTCCTTTATAATCAAGCTTCTTCTTGTCCTCTCCGGGAACACCCTTACAGGCAACGTATGCTACCATCTCGTCTATGCCGCCGTCTGTGGTCCCCATCAGCTCGCTGAGAAGCTTTGAGGTATTGTCGCCGCCCGGAATGCAGCGGCTGGTAGAAGCACCTTCCTCAACAATGGCTTTGGCATACTGGTCACAGCCGGCGTAGCCGCATGCACCGCAGTTGATACCGGGAAGTGCCTCGCGCACCTCCTCAAGCCTTGCGTCTACCGGAATCGCCATAAATTTAGATGCCAGTGAAAGCATAACGCCTGCGGCAACGCCGACTCCTGTCAAAATCAAGACAGGGACTAAAATTGCATTCAACATAATATTACCCTGCCTTTCTTTACTTAAATATACCGTCGATTACGCCGCCAAAACCAAGGAAGGACAAAGCGACGATTGAAGCGGAAACAAGAGTGATTGGCAGACCCTCAAAGGATCTGAGAATACGGCTGTCTTCCAGACGAGAGCGAACCCCTGCAAACAATACCATTGCAAGCATAAAACCAAGGCCGCCGCCCAGTGCATTTACCAGAGAAACCGCATAGCCGTAACCCTCTTTGATGTTCAGAAGTGTAACGCCCAGTATTGCACAGTTGGTGGTGATAAGCGGGAGATAAACACCCAGTGTTTTATGCAGCGAGGGGATATAGCGCTTAAGAACAATTTCAACCAACTGTACAAATGCCGCAATAACAAGGATAAAGGTAATCGTGTCGAGATAGCCAAGACCGTTTGGCAAGAGCAGGTAGGTATACAGCGGATGAGTAACCGCGGTTGCCATTACCATAACAAAAGTGACCGCGCAGCTCATTCCAAATGCAGAGTTTAAGTTTTTTGATACACCGAGAAACGGGCAGATACCCATAAACTTGGCAAGTACAAAGTTGTCCACCAGAATGGCGCTGAACAACACAATGCATAAGCTTTTTACAAACTCCATGATCAGCACTCCTCCTGTTTATTATGGCAGCTGCCTGCCGACGGGCAGGAAGAACAGCCAAATGATTTTCTTGGGGTTTTGCCGGCTTTTTTCATCAGTACGCCAACAAGCGCAATCAGAATACCGTATACAAAGAAGCCACCTGCCGGTGCAGCAAAAATGCCCATCGGCTCAATCAGATCAGCGGTAACGGTAATACCCATCCAGGTGCCGCTGCCAAGCAGCTCTCGAATACTGCCGATGACGAACAGCGACAGGGTAAAGCCGAGGCCCATGCCCAGCCCATCAAAAAAAGCATAGCTTACTTTGTTTTTGCTTGCAAATACCTCTGCACGTCCCAAGAGGATGCAGTTTACAACAATTAGATCAAGGAATACGCCAAGTGCCAGATAAAGCGGCTGTACATAAGCCATCATCAGCTGTTTGATAATCGTTACAAACCCTGCAATAACAACAATGTAACAGGGAATACGTACAGTCGGTGGAATAAGCTTTTTAATCAACGCAATTACAACGTTAGAGCCAATCAGAACAAAAGTGGTAGCAAGCCCCATACCGATAGAGTTGCTTACCATTGTGGTCACTGCCAGAGAAGGGCAGGTACCCAGCAGCATCACCATAACGGGGTTTTCCTTGATGATACCGTTTAAAAGAACAGACAGGTATGTCATACCGCCTTTGGTTGTTTTTTTACTCATCGTTACGCCCCCTTCGCCATTTCAAATACAGCCAACGCGGAGTTCGCGGCGGTTGTCATTGCTTTGGAGGATATGGTAGCGCCCGCCAATGCAACAATATCATTATCGTTATTTTTTGAGCCTGACACGGTGTTTAAAGTACCGCTTAGGCCAATAAACTGGCTCTGCCACTCGGCACCGGTAATACGATCACCCAGTCCCTGAGTCTCGCTGTGGTTAATCACAGTCAGGCCAACAATTTTACCCTCGGTGTCAATACCGAACATTGCAGTAATTTCACCATGGTAGCCAACAGTTACGGTGGTTATGGTAAAGCCCGCGCCGTTTTCGGCCTTGTAAACCTCGGTAACACCTTTTGCAGTAAGTTCTTCAGCAGGCAGGTCAACCTTAACAAATGTATCACCTTCAGGCAGTACAATGATACGAGAAGCATCCGATTTTGAGCCTTCGTTAGCAGCGATAATGGGGGCAGTGTAATAGTTCGTAACCGCCAGCAGCGATGTAACGATCAAACATACAGCACCCAGTACCAAAACAGGCATCAGTATTTCTTTTACTTTGCTCATTGTTTTGCACCTCCTAACACCTTGGGAAGTGTTGCTTTTTCAATATACGGGGTAAGAATATTCATAATCAGAATGGAGAACGAAACGCCCTCGGTGTAAGAGCCGAACAGACGAATAACAATAGTTAGAATACCGCAGCCTGCTGCGAAAATAACCTTGCCCCAGTTTGTGGTGGGGGAGGTAGTATAGTCGGTTGCCATGAAAATGGCGCCGAGCATCAAACCGCCGCTAAGTACATGGAACAGCATATCCTCGCCGCCCAAGACAGCACCAAGAGCAACCGTACCAATGTAAACGAGAGGAATAATTGGGTTAATTACCTTACGAATTACAAGGTAGATACCGCCGATAATGAGCGCAAGCGCACAGGTCTCACCAAGACATCCGCCGACGGTACCAAAAAACAGGTCGCTGTACTCAGTCCATTTACCGGCACGCATCAAATCCAGCGGGGTAGCCGTGGTCATAACATCGGCAGTAGGGTATTGGTATGCAAACGGTTTTGCCCATGTGGTCATAGCGGAAGAGAACGAAACGAACAGCACGATACGCCCCACCAGCGCAGGGTTGGCAAAGTTTTGTCCAATACCCCCAAACAATCCTTTTACAATCACAATCGCGGCAAACGAGCCGATTACCGCCATCCAAACAGGCAGCTCAGCGGGCAGGTTGTACGCTAAAATGATACCGGTTACCACTGCGCTTAGGTCGGAGATTGAATTTTCTTGTTTGGTAATTTTACATAGCGTCCATTCAAAAAAGACGCAGGAAACAACGCAGACAGCTGTGAGAATCAATGCCTTGCTGCCAAAGATAATAGTTGCCGCAACCAGTGTCGGCAGCAGTGCGATCACAACATCCAGCATAATGCTTTGGGTTGTTCTTCTGCTGTGAATATGCGGCGATGACGATACGATTAGTTTTTTAGTCAAAGCAAACACCTCTACTTCTTAGTTTCTCTCAGCAGCTTTTTGGAAGCTCTGTTTGTTTGAACCAGCGGCCGTTTTGCTGGGCAGATATAAGAACAGCAGCCGCACTCAATACATAGGTTTACCTTCAAAGCTGCAAGGCGCTCGGTATCCTTCGATTCAAAAGCGCGTTCGATGGAAACAGGCATCAAACGAACAGGGCAGGCATAACCGCATTTTCCGCAACGGATGCACAATGTCGTTTTTTGCTCTTTTGCCTGCTTTTCATCAAAAAACAGCACTGCATTGTTGTTTTTGATTACAGGCGTGTCCATATTATAAAGAGCAAGTCCCATCATTGGGCCACCCATAAGCACTTTGCCTACCTCACCTTTAATACCGCCGCAGTACTCAGCGATGTGGGTGATGGAAGTACCAATAGCAACCATCAGGTTTTGTGCTTTGGCAATAGCGCCGCCGTCTACCGTAATGCGTTTTTGAGTCAGCGGCATGCCGGTTCTGAGATAAGTACCCACAAAGCCAACGGAGGCTACGTTCATTACAATGGTGCCGACATCAATCGGCAGCTTGCCTTCCGGTACGGTTCTGCCAATGGTATCGTAGATGATTACCTTTTCAGCACCCTTGGGGTATTTGCTTTGCAGCACATACACCTCAAAAGCCTTGGTTTCAGCAGCAAGCTTTTGAAACATCTCAATTGCCTTGGGCTTGTTCTTTTCAATGCTGATAATCACCTTATCGATGCCGATATATTTCTTGACGGCAGCCATTCCCGCCAAAATATCTTCGGTATTTTCCAGCATTTCGCGGTAATCCGAAGTGATATACGGCTCGCATTCAGCAGCGTTGATAATCAGGTACTCCGCCTTTTGTGTGGGCTTGATGTTAAGCTTTACCCAAGCAGGAAAGCCTGCACCGCCCAGCCCGACAAGGCCGGAATTTTTAATTGCTTCAATAAAGCTTTCTTTAGAATTGACAACGGGAGCTTTTACATCGCTGCTAACCTCCTGTGTGCCGTCTGTTTCAATAACAACCACCTCGCAGCTGTCACCCGATGTGGTAACCATTGAATCGATTGCCTTTACAGTGCCCGAAACACTTGAGTGAATGGGTGCGCAAAAAGTGCCTGCACATTCACCAATCAGCTGTCCTACCAGAACGCGGTCCCCCGGCTTAACAATGCTTTTGCAGGGCGCCCCCAGGTGCTGCAGCATAGGAATAGACACGCGAGACGGAACAGGCATTGGTATGGTTTGTGTATTTTCGGTACTTTTTGCGTGAGCAACATGAATACCTTTTAACAACCTTGCCTTTGTAATACTCAATCTCAACAACCTCCAACTTCTATTTGTATTTGTTGCTTAACTTATTAAAATGGGGTACTAACTGGCCAAAGGTGATCCCCGTCAGTATCCCCATTACCGCGCCGGACAGCATTAAGACAATGCTGTAATAAAGGGTAAATACAGAACGAATCAAAACAGATGCCGCAAGAATTTGACCGATGTTATGAAAAATCGCACCGATCACACTGATACCAACGTACGAAAACCCAAAGTTGCGAAACCGCTTGAGCAACATCAGCACCAGGATGGACATCAGCCCGCCCGAAAGGCTCAGAAAAAACCCCGTGAAACCTCTCGTCAGCCCCACAAATGTGGATTTTAGCAGAACAAGAATAACAGCGGGGACATTGCCGGCAAAAAACAATGTGTACATGGTTGCCAAATTGGCAAGGCCAAGTTTGATTCCCGGCGGGAGCGCAAGAAAAGCGCACAAAGTGCTTTCAAAAAAAGAAAGAACAAGTGCGACAGCAAGCATCATCCCGAGAAATGCAACCTGATAAGTACTGATTTTTCTTTTCATGGTCGCACCTCCAATTAATTTAAGCAATTTATTATACCACAAATCAAAATTTTTTCCAATGGCAATATTCACAGGGCAATGTGATATTCATTTGCCTTTTCCCCCATAAGCTCAACCTTATCTTTTATGGAAGGGGAAATATAAATATTGTGCTCCTTATCAATGGCAATCAGCGCAAACAGGGGTGCTTCACCTTTTGCAAGCACCGCCTGCTCCTGTTTGATTGCCTCCATAACGGCGTCTTTACCTAAAATATAAAACGTGGTAGAGAGAAAATCCGACAAAGCTCCATCCGGGGTAATAATGGATGCCGATAACAGGTCACTTTCCGCAGGAAATCCAGTTTTTTTATCAATAATATGATGATAAGATACACCCTCATACTCAAAAAAACGCTCGTAAGCGCCCGAAGTAGCGATTACCTGTTCGGTTATCAGCAGAGAAAGCAGTGGTTCGGCGCTGTCTCCGATTGGGTCGCGTATTCCAACGCGGTACCCTTCTTTGCCACGCGGTGTACCATAGGTATAAACATTGCCGCCAATCGAAATTAAAGCGGTGGAGATGTCCGATTTTTTATAAATATCGCGCACAATATCACAGGCGTAGCCCTTTGCAACACCGCCTAAATCAATTGCCATATCTTTTTCGGCAAGCATAACCGAATGCTCTTCGTCGTTAAACAGCACCTTTGTGTAATCTACAAATGCCAGCTGCTGTGCAATCTGCTCTGCGGTAGGCGGAACCCCTGCCTCTTTTGCCTCATGCCACAGCATGGTGACCGGGGCAATGGTGAAATCGAATGAATTGTACGAAGTGGCACAAAGCTCTTCGGAACGCTTGAGCAGGGCATAGGTTTCCTCCGACACCTTGACGTACGAAACCCCAGCGGCGGCGTTGATTTTAGCAATCTCCGATTCAGAGTTGTAAAGCGAAAGAGAATGGTCAAATTCTTTGAGTGCCTCATAAACCTTTTCACCGGTCTCTACTGCTTTTTTTCCTGTAATTTGTTGCTGAATAAAAGTATCCATCAAGAAATCAATACGGTCTTCGTGTTCCTCCTTAGAAAATATAAGAAAGAGTGCAAGCAGTGCAAAAACTGCTGCAATAATTGTTACAAGGAATATTTTTCGTTTTTCAAGTTGTTTCATTAACGGCCTCCGGAAGAGAAAAATTTGCATCCTTAAAAGGATAATGTCTTACTAAAAACAATATATTTCCAAAAAAATACATTACGTATAATTTTATATTTTTGACACATACTTTTTACAGAAAAGACAGAAGTCGAAAAATTATCATTGACGGGCAGACAAAAAAATTATATAATAAAAACGAAATAAATACAACACCTTGGAGGTATTCTAGAAATGAAAAAATTTAGCATCGCACTGGTAGCAGCACTTTTATGCGCGTCCCTTTTGACAGGCTGCAGTTCTGGGATGAAGGACGGCACATACAAAGCAGAGTACAAAAATGCCGACGACCACGGCTGGAAAGATTATGTACAAGTTACTGTTTCGGGCGGAAAGATTTCTGAAGTTGATTTCGATTCCATCAATGCAGACGGCGTTTTAAAATCTGCTGACCCAAGCTACAGAGAGGCAATGGAGCCTGTTTCCGGTACCTACCCTGAGAAGTTTATGAAAGAACTCGAAGACCAGCTGATCAGCAAACAGGAAGTTAAAAAAGTCGACACTCTTGCAGGTGCAACACTTTCAACCGATTCGTTCAAAGTGCTTGTAACGGAAGCTCTTTCTAAGGGTGCGCAAAAAGGTAATACCGCAACTATCATTGTAGAGTAAGCACTTTAAGTGTTAAAAGCGGCGGGAAACATGGTGTTTCCTGCCGTCTTTCTTTGTTTGAAAGTGTAATATAACGGAGGTACAGAGTATGGATTTTATGCATGAGCTGTTAATCGAAGTGGTAGATATTGCGATACTGTTGTTTGAATTTGTTGGTGTCATTGTCGTAGTCGTTTCAGGGGCTCGTGGTACATACAGCTACATAAAGCGAGACCCACTAACCCGCTTAAATCTTGCAAGAGGTTTGGCGATGGGCTTGGAGTTTAAACTTGGAAGTGAGATTTTACGTACTGTTATAGTGCGGGACATCCAAGAAATTTTTACCGTCGCAGGTATTATCATTCTGCGCGCCTCGCTTACCCTTTTGATTCACTGGGAGATTAAAAATCATGAGGAAGCGTCTCATCAAGGGCTTCCATCTGAAAAATAAGCAAAAAGCTCTGCCAATATTTGGCAGAGCTTTTTGCTGCAATTGGAAATACAAACTGTACAAACAATTGCCATTGGTTTTGTAGAATATTGACTACGAATGAAAGACATGATATGATTTAGATGGCGAAAACTAATGATAAGCTTATACGTAAAGATATAAAACAGGAGGAACAGAATTGGATTTTGAAAAAGGAATCTGGGAAGATGAAATAAATGTCAGAGACTTCATTATCAACAATTATACACCTTATGACGGTGACAAGAGCTTTTTGAGCGCCCCCACCGAGCGCACAACGCAGCTGTGGCAGCAGCTTTGTAAGCAGATGGAGATTGAGCGTGAGCGTCAGGGCGTTTATGACATAGATGAAAAGACCATTTCAACCATTGTATCGCACGATGCCGGCTACATCAACAAAGACCTTGAGCAGATTGTCGGTCTGCAGACTGATGAGCCGCTGAAACGTGCCATTATGCCCTTTGGTGGCATCCGTCTTGTTTATACCGAGCTCGAAGCCTACGGCAAGCAGATGGATGAGAATGTAGCAAACGTATTTAAATATAGAAAAACACACAACGACGGTGTTTTTGACGCTTATACCGATGACATGAAGAAAGCTCGTCACACCGGTATTATCACAGGCCTGCCCGATGCTTACGGCCGCGGCCGTATCATCGGTGACTACCGCCGTGTTCCGCTTTATGGCGTGGATTATCTGATTGAGCAAAAGCAGGCGGCGAAAAAACATCTGGTCTTTGATATTATGGATAGCCCCACCATTCGCCTGCGTGAGGAGATTTCAGAGCAGACCCGTGCTTTGAAAGAGCTCAAAGAGATGGCTACGAAATACGGCTTTGACATCTCAAAACCCGCAACCGACACCAAGGAGGCCATTCAGTGGTTATACTTTGGTTATTTGGCGGCGGTAAAAGAGCAGAACGGCGCTGCCATGTCACTCGGCAGAGTTTCTACCTTCCTCGATTGTTACGCACAGCGCGACTTGGAAGCAGGCAAATACACCGAGCAGCAGATTCAGGAGTTTGTTGACCACTTTATTATGAAGCTGCGCATCGTCCGTTTCCTGCGTACTCCCGCTTACGACGAACTGTTCTCGGGCGACCCCACCTGGGTAACCGAGGCAATCGGTGGTATGGCGATGGACGGCAGGCACATGGTCACCAAAATGTCTTATCGCTTCCTGCATACCCTTGTTAATCTGGGCCCTGCACCCGAGCCAAACCTTACGGTGCTTTGGAGCCAGAACCTGCCTGAAAACTTTAAAAAATTCTGCGCCGATATTTCGATTGAGACATCTTCGATTCAGTACGAGAACGATGATTTGATGCGTGAAAAATTTGGCGATGATTACGGCATTGCCTGCTGTGTATCCGCTATGAAAATCGGTAAGCAGATGCAGTTCTTCGGCGCGCGTGCAAACCTTGCAAAAGCACTGCTGTATGCAATCAACGGTGGTAAGGATGAACGCTACGGCGAGCAGGTAGGCCCTGAGATCGCACCCATTACCTCGGAATACCTCGAGTACGACGAGGTTATGAGGAAATTTGATGAAATCTCCGAGTGGCTGTCCAAGCTATACATCAACACGCTCAACATCATCCACTATATGCACGATAAATATTGCTACGAGCGCATTGAAATGGCGCTGCACGATGAGGACATCATCCGTACCTCCGCATGCGGTATGGCGGGGCTTTCGGTAATTGTCGACAGCCTGTCTGCAATCAAATATGCAAAGGTAAAGCCCATCCGCAACGAGGAAGGGTTAACGGTTGACTTTGAAATTGAGGGAGACTTTCCGAAATTCGGCAACAACGACCCTGCTGCTGATCAAATTGCGATCGATGTGGTCAAGTCGTTTATGAACAAGCTGTCGCGCCACCGCACCTATCGTGATTCCAAGCCCACCATGTCCATCCTCACCATTACTTCCAATGTTGTGTACGGCAAAAAAACCGGTGCTACACCCGACGGCAGAAAAGCCGGTGAGCCTTTTGCACCCGGTGCAAACCCTATGCATGGGCGTGATACCCATGGCTGCGTGGCATCCATGAAATCGGTTGCAAAGCTCCCTTACGACTACTCCGAGGACGGCATCTCCTACACCTTCTCAATCGTTCCTTCCGCTTTAGGCAAAGAGCAAGAGCAGAAGATTGAGAACCTTGTCAGCTTGATGGACGGCTATTTCGGCGATAAAGGACACCATATTAACGTGAACGTCCTAAACCGTGAGGTACTGCTGGACGCAATGGATCACCCCGAACTGTACCCGCAGCTCACCATTCGTGTGTCGGGCTATGCGGTTAACTTTGTCAAGCTCACCCGCGAGCAGCAGCTTGATGTTATCCACCGTACCTTCCATGAGAGATTCTAGAAAAGAAATAAGCTTACAATGGGGGAACCGATAGGATCGGTTCCCCGCTGTGTTACAGAAGGGGGATAAATGATGGAGCAAGCTGTAACAGGCAGAATACATTCGATTGAAACTTTTGGTGCGGTAGACGGGCCGGGCGTGCGCTATGTGCTGTTTTTGCAGGGCTGCCGGATGAAGTGCCTGTTTTGCCACAACCCCGATACATGGGAGTGTGGAGGGGGCAGGCTGATTTCTTCTGAAGAAGTGATAGAGGACATCAAAAGCTATCGGAATTTTATCAAAAACGGCGGGGTTACCATCTCGGGCGGAGAGCCGCTTTTGCAGCCGGAATTTGTTCTTGATATTATAAACCGATGCAAAGGCCTGGGTTTTCACACGGCGATAGATACTGCGGGCTCGCAGGATCTTGCTGTTTCCCAACCGGTGATTGATGCGGCAGATTTGATTTTGCTGGATATCAAGGCACTGGAGCCTCAGGTGTGTGTGGAGCTGACGGGAATGGATAACCGGCACGAGCTGAAGACGTTGGATTACTGCCAGCGTACTGCAAAACCGGTATGGATTCGGCACGTACTGTTGCCCGGCTATACACTGGACCGTGATAGATTGACGAAACTGGCGGATTTTTTAAAGCCGTATTCCTGCATTGAAAAGGTTGAACTCTTACCTTTTCATAAGATGGGGGAATTTAAATGGAAGGAACTCGGAATGGAGTATCAGCTGTATGATACTCCCGTGCCTACCCGTGAAGAAATCCAAATGGCAACCGAGATTTTTAAATCCCGCGGTTTGCCGTTATAATTTTAGGTATGTCAAAAGCCATCGGCCACACCGATGGCTTTTTTTGCTTGGCAAACCCAATCGTGGGTAGTTATGGCTTGGTTGCAGTTGCACCGCTCACCGCACTTGCCATCGGGCTGTTTTGACAAAATGTGCAAAAGAATAAATATTTATAAAAACAAAATAAAATGTACATATTTATAAATGAGGTAGTAATTTATGGTAATATTATATTAATATAAGTTACTACAAATTTTATTTGTTATGATTTCTGTCAAATTAAAATGGAGAAAAGGGAATGAATTTATAGATAGAATAAGAAAATATTAAGAATACATATATTTTCTTGATAGTTGTGTAAATATATGCTATAATTTTTGAACATATCGTAAATATATAAAAAACAGGAGGAAATTATGAAAAAGTTTTTAGCACTTGTTTTGGCATTAACCATGGTGCTGAGCCTTGCAGCATGCGGAAGCAAGCCTGCACCCGAGGCACCCTCAGGCAGCACACCAGATGGTGGCGCTGCACCCGCAAACTACAAAATTGCAATCATCACCGGTACTGTCTCTCAGGGTGAAGAGGAGTTTAGAGCGGCAGAGCAAATGAAAGCCGCTTACCCCGATATGGTTGTAACTGCAACCTATCCCGACAACTTCGCAAAAGAGCAGGAGACCACTATCTCCAACGTTTTGAACCTCGTTTCTGACGAAAGTGTAAAGGCTCTCGTATTCCTGCAGGCTGTTCCGGGTGCTTCTGCTGCAATTGCAAAAGCAAAGGAACTCAAACCCGACCTGCTGGTTATTGCTGGCGTAACAGGCGAGGATCCGGCTGTTATCGCTCCTGCTGCTGATATTGTTCTCAATGCTGACGAACTCGGCATGGGTAAATCTATCATGGAGCAGGCAAAAGCTCTGGGCGCTAAAACTTTTGTGCACTACTCCTTCCCAAGACATATGTCCGTTGCTCTTCTTTCGGGCAGACGTGACCTGCTCAAGGCAACCGCTGAAGAGATGGGTATTGAGTTTGTAGAAGCAACTGCTCCCGACCCACTGGGCGATTCCGGTGTTCCCGGTGCACAGCAGTTCATTCTTGAAGACGTTCCCAAGATGATCGAGAAATACGGCAAAGACACAGCATTCTTTGCTACCAACTGCTCCATGCAGGAGCCTCTGATCAAAACAATCCTTGCTGGCGGAGCAATCTTCCCGCAGCAGTGCTGCCCCAGCCCGTACCACGGCTACCCGGGTGCTCTCGGCATCGCTATCCCCGATGATAAAGCAGGCGATGTAGACTTCATTCTCGGAGAAACCACCAAAAAAATCACAGATGGCGGAAACCCCGGCCGTATGTCCACTTGGACTGTTCCCATCAACATGCTGTTTGTAAAAGCTGGCGTAGAGTACGCAAAACAGTGGTGTGAGGGTACAATTACATCTAAGAACGACATGGAAGCTATGACAGCGATCTGCTCCGAATTGGCTGGCGGACCTGTTACTATGACAAAACTGTCTGAAAACGGTGTTGATTACGAAAACTTCTTTACACTGCTTGGTAACTTCTACACCTTTGGTTAAACAAAATAAGTTAAAGCAGAGTTTATAAGCAACATGTGCGCCACAGGCAATACTCTATTCCTGTGGCGCATTGTGTTACCTCAAAAGCTAAAAAATGATAATGCTAGGCGGCGATACATCTTGAAAGAAAAAACCCCCATCCTTCAAATGAAAGACATTAAAAAGGAATATTACGGCAACAAGGTGCTAAAGGGAGTTTCTCTGGAGGTTATGCCCGGAGAGATCCATGCATTATGTGGTGAAAATGGCGCGGGTAAATCCACATTGATGAACATTTTGTTCGGTATGTCGGTAATACATACTACGGGTGGATACGAGGGCGATGTCGCAATTAACGGCGAAGCAGTAAAAATCACCCATCCCTCCGATGCAATGCGCCTTGGCATCGGCATGGTTCATCAGGAATTTATGCTGATTCCCGGTTTTTCTATTGCTGAAAATATTAAATTAAACCGCGAACCCTTAAAGAAAGGCGCACTCAGCTATGCCTTTGGCAAAAAACTCCAAAACCTTGACACCAAAAAAATTAAAGGCGACTCCAGAAAAGCACTCGATAAGCTGGGAATGGATGTCGACGAAGATCTTCCTGTTGCCGGATTACCGGTAGGCTACATGCAATTTATTGAAATTGCACGTGAAATTGATAAAGAGAATATTAAACTGCTTGTATTTGATGAACCTACAGCAGTTTTGGCCGAAAGCGAAGCAGCAAGCCTGCTCAAGGTAATGAAAAAGCTTGCTTCCGAAGGCGTTGGCATACTGTTTATTACCCATCGCTTGGATGAGGTAATTGATGCCGCAGACAAAATTACCGTTATGCGTGATGGTACATGGATTCAAACACTTGACAAAAAAGATACGAACATTGAACAGCTTGCAGAGCTGATGGTTGGGCGTAAAATTGATATGTCCCAGAAGCAGGCAAACGACAAAATTGACAAGAGTAAAATTGCAATTTCTATCCGTGACCTTAAAGTGGAGATGCCGGGTGAAGTGGTGCGCGGCGTTGACCTTGATGTATACAAGGGTGAAATTTTAGGCCTGGGCGGCTTGGCAGGGCAGGGCAAAATTGGTATTGCCAACGGCTTAATGGGCGTTTACCCCACCTATGGCGAAGTTTTAATCAATGGCGAAAAGCTTACGCTCAACAACCCCAAGGCTTCCATTCATTCAAAGCTCAGCTTTGTTTCGGAAGATCGCCGCGGAGTTGGTTTGGTTCCCGATACCTCGATCGAACTGAACATGGTGATTCCCGCCATTATGAACCAGGATCGTTTTATCCATAAATTTGGTCCGTTTACCCAAATGAACCAGTCGGAAGTCCGTAAAAATGCACAGAACTACATCAAAGAGTTGGACATCCGTTGCACCGGCCCGACACAGCCCGTTAAAAGGCTCTCGGGTGGTAACCAGCAGAAGGTTTGTATTGCACGCGCGTTGATTCTGAAACCGGACGTGCTGCTGATTTCAGAGCCCACCCGCGGAATTGACGTTGGTGCAAAAAGCATTGTGCTTGACACTATTGTTAAGCTCAACCGTGAGTTCGGTCTGACCGTTATTATGACTTCATCTGAGCTTGCGGAGCTAAGACTGATTTGCGACCGTATCGCCATTGTTACCGGCGGTAAAATCTTCAATATTCTAAACCCTGACGCTCCTGATTCTCAATTTGGTCTGGCAATGGCAGGGAGTACAGGAAAGGATGGTGCGGAATGAATCGTATTAAAGCAGGCGTAAAGCAGATGGGCCTTCCGCGTCTTATCATTATCGTATTTTTATTGGTGCTCGTTGTAACTGCAGTTTTTCAGCAGCAGAATATGGGCACACTTGCTTCTGACATACTGGTTCGCTTTGGTATGAACATGGTATTTGCACTGGCAATGGTGCCGGCGATTATGTCCGGTACCGGTATGAACTTTGGTTTACCCGTGGGTCTGCTATGCGGTATTCTCGCAGGCTTAATCAGCATTGAGATCGGCTTTAAAGGCTGGATGGGTATTTTCATGGCTATCGTAATTTCCATCCCTTTCGGTGTTGTTGCAGGCTACCTTTATGGCAAGCTGCTGAACGCTGTAAAAGGCTCTGAGATGATGGTTGGTACTTATGTAGGCTACGCAATCGTATCCTTAATGTGCATTGGTTGGCTCATTATGCCGTTTAAAGACCCCACTATGGTTTGGCCGATCGGCGGCTCCGGTTCCGGTTTGCGTTCTACCATTACATTAACCGACAACTACGATGCCATTCTTAACAATTTCTTATCTTTTAAATTGTTTGGCATTACAATCCCCACCGGTTTGATTTTGTTTGCTTTGTTCGCATGCTTCTTAATGTGGCTGTTTTCCAGAAGTAAAATCGGTGTTGGTATGAAGGCTGTGGGTGATAACCCGCGCTTTGCAGTTGCGTCCGGTATCAGCGTAGACAAAAGCCGCACCATTGGTACTGTGCTTTCCACCGTAATCGGTGCTGTCGGTATCATCTTTTATGCACAGAGCTTTGGCTTCTACCAGCTATACAACGCACCGCTAAATATGGCGATTGCTCCCGTTGCAGCAGTATTGCTGGGCGGTGCAACGGCAAAAAGCTGTAAAATCTCGCACGTAATCCTCGGTACATTCCTCTACCAGGCTCTTTTGACAATCGCTCTGCCTGTTGCCAACCAGCTCTTGCCTGAGGGCGGCTTATCTGAGGTTATTCGACTAATTGTGTCGAACGGTATTATTCTGTATGCACTCTCTCAGACAGGAGGCAGCGACAATGGTTAATCAAAACTCTATTTTGGACAAACTTAGAAGATTTGTCATTGCAAATATCGTACCGATTGTGTTCATCATAGTTTGCTTTTTGGGTGTTGTCTATTCCGGTTCATCACCCGCAATTATTTTGATGGACGTAATCTCCCGCTTTGACCGAAATGCGTTTCTGGTTATTTCGCTGATTATTCCAATTCTTGCCGGCTTGGGCCTCAACTTCGGTATTGTATTGGGCGCAATGGCCGGTCAGATGGCGCTGTTTATTGTTTGCGTTATGAAGCTGCAGGGGCTTACAGCCGTTGTGGTTGCGGCGCTTATTTCGATTCCCCTTGCTATTGTGTTTGGATGGCTTACCGGTATGCTGCTCAACCGTACAAAGGGGCAGGAAATGATCGCCGGTATGATTCTAGGCTTCTTTGCTTCGGGTGTGTATCAGTTTATTTTCCTGTTTGCACTTGGCGGAATCATTCCCATAGATGCTCCCGGCATCATGATTGGTAAATCGGGAATTGGTGTGCGCAACACCATTGACCTTACCAACATGAAATATGCTCTGGACAACATCTGGAAGCTTGATATTTTCTCTGCAATTATTTTCTTTGGGGCTATTTTCCTCGCTGTTTTTGTTGTAAAGCTGTTGTGGAAAAAAGATAAAACCAAAAAGAATCTGATTAACATTGGTGTTTCTGCCGCTGCTATTATCTTTGGCTTTGCTGCGGGCAACATGGCACTCTTCAAGCAGTACAAAGCATTGGTGAAGGTTCCCATGGTTCCATTCCTCTTAATTGCACTGCTGTGCCTGCTTGTTCCGGCTTTCCTTAAAACAAAGCTTGGACAAGATATGAGAGCGGTAGGACAGGATATGGGAGTGGCTTCTGTTGCGGGTATCAATGTAAACAGAACCAGAAACATTGCTGTTTGTATCTCCACTGTTCTGGCAGCACTGGGTCAGATTATCTTCCTGCAAAATCTCGGCAATATGAGTACCTACAACGCACATGAAAACGTTGGTATGTTCTCGGCTGCGGCTTTGCTCATCGGCGGTGCGTCTGTATCCAAGGCTACGGTCGGCCAGGCGATTATGGGTACTGTGCTGTTCCACCTGCTGTTCAACGTTTCTCCTATGGCAGGCAAGAACATCTTTGGCAGTGCTGAAATCGGCGAATACTTCCGTGTATTTATCGCATACGGCATCATTGCTGTTACCCTCGCACTCTATGCCTGGAAGAAGGTTATGCAGGCAAAAGAAAAGAACAAGATTAAATAAAAATCTTATTAAAAAAGCCCTGGATGCATTGCATCCAGGGCTTTTTTGTAACAATATATGTAGTTAGATAAGTCGCTTGTTCTGCCACTTTCCGCTTAGGAAACGTGTAACAAACACAATGGCACGGAACAGCCAGTCGATGCTCATTGCAACCCAGACACCCAATACTCCCCAGCCCATCCACTGAGCGATGATGTAGCTGAAACCGATGCGGAATACCCACATGGAAAACACGGAGGTAATCATCGTAAAGCGCACGTCGTTTGCGGCTCGTAAGCCGTTGGGCAGTGCGAAGGACGGTGTCCAGATCAGCATAGAACAAACGCCATGGTAAACGATGAGCTGTTTTGCAATTTCGGCCGTTTGGGGTGATACCGAATACCACCCGATGATTGGAGAAAGACCGAGTAAAACCAGAAGATTTGTTACTGTAATCAATACGTATGCGGCACCCCCCAGTTTTAAAACGTATTTCTTCGCCTGTCCGTACTCCTGTGCACCCACACACTGGCCAACTACTGTTACCATTGCAAGCCCAATTGCCGAGCCGGGTATCTGTGCCAGTGCGGCAACACCGTTGGCAACTGCGTTTGCGGTAATTGCAACTGTGCCAAAAGAGGCAATCAGCCCCTGCACCAAAATTTTTCCGATGTTAAACATACCGTTCTCCAATCCGGTAGGAACACCGATTTGCAAAATATTTTTGATCATTGCCGGATGGAAGCCCAATTTGAATATGTTATCGAGCCGGATAAAATTGTGCGGATTGCGCAGAAACACCAGCATAATGACCGCACCCAATATACGCGAAAGAAGAGAAGCCAGTGCAGCACCTGCAGCGCCCATATTAAAGCCGAATATAAAGATTGCGTTGCCTCCAATGTTGACGGCATTCATTAAAATTGATGCAAACATTGAGATTTTTGAGTTTCCCATCGCACGGAACAATGCGGCACAAGCGTTGTAGATGGCGATGAACGGGTAGGATAGTGCGGAAAGCAGAAAATAAATCAGCGCATTTTCCAGCACAAGCGGTTCTGCTGCACCGAACAATCCATGAATGATTGAGGTTCGCCAAATGAGACAAACAGCCATAATTACCATGGAAAGCCCTGTGGTTACAAGCAAAAGCTGCTTTGCCGCAACGTTGGCGTTTGGGTGATCCTCACGCCCCAAATACTGAGCCGAAACAATAGCGCCGCCGGTTGCCAGCGCAGCAAAGATACTAATGAGCAATAAATTGATAGAATCTACCAGCGATACACCCGAAACAGCGGCCTCACCGCACCCCGAAACCATCAGAGTATCTGCCATACCAATGGTTGCGGCAAGCAGCTGTTCAACAATCAATGGCACAATTAGCCGAACCAGTTGTTTTCTTGTAAACATTTCATTACCACACTTTTTTCATATTTCTATACCTATATTTTGCACTTTTTTTATAAAGTTAGCAAGCAAAATTTGTATTTTTGGCTAATATGATAGATATTTGAAATGTTGTGGCGAAAACAAGTGATAATTGTCACCATAGCTTTATGGATGTACTACTTCAAACACAGTTCGAATTATAATTTTAAGGTCGTTCCAGAAGCTGAAATGAGCAAGCTCGTCCAGATTATAACGCATTTTTGCAGGCAAAATTTGCTGTATATAAGTTTGATCGGCATTATTTGCCGAACGCAGCAGTTTTTCTTCATCCTTGTACGTAATGCTTGCGGTGGAGGTGATGCCTGCGGGCAGCAACAGTGTTGCCCACATATCCTTAGTGTAGTACGCTACGTATTTCGGTACCTCCGGGCGTGTGCCAACAAAGCTCATATCTCCCGCTAAAATATTCCATAGCTGTGGAAGCTCATCGAGACGGTATTTGCGCAAAAAATGCCCCGCGCGTGTCACACGGCTGTCACCAAGCGTGGTAACCTGTGTGCCGAGGCGGTCGGCACCGCAGATCATGGTGCGAAACTTGCAGATACGAAACTCTCTGCCGTATTGTGTGATGCGAATCTGCCGAAACAGAGCAGGCTCACGCGGCTCCTCCGCTTTAATCGAGAGGTATACAGCAAGCAGTACGGGCG
Organism: Hydrogenoanaerobacterium sp.; assembly: GCF_032017025.1. Classification (NCBI taxonomy): domain Bacteria; kingdom Bacillati; phylum Bacillota; class Clostridia; order Eubacteriales; family Oscillospiraceae; genus Hydrogenoanaerobacterium; species Hydrogenoanaerobacterium sp. The sequence continues at coordinate 243,772 of NZ_DALZQO010000001.1, read as the reverse complement.
AGAGCACTGCCAGCAACAGCAAAGCAGCAGTAAAATCAAAGATGCGTTTTGCTGTAAGAGCGGCAGATCGCCTGCGCAGGCTTTCATAGTAAGGGCGCACCTGGTCGTTTTTCATCTGTTCGGGCAGCTTGTCCCAGCTTTTTAGCCGCATGGGTTCGCATCCCCTCCCTTAAAATAGTGCGAAAAGCGTGTATCACATGTTCCTGCTGCGGGTCTGTCATGGCCGAAAACAACGGCAAGGTAATTTCATTGCAGTACATAGCATACGCGTTTGGGTATTCTGCAATACGAAACCCGAGGCGCTGATAGGCGGTATGCATAGGCAGCGGCTTGTAATGCACGTTGGTTGCAATACCCGCCTCCGCCAGTTTTATAATCACCTCATTGCGGTAGGCCTCGTCTTTACCGAGCATGCGCACCAAATACAAATGCCCGCTGGAACAAAAACGATCGCCGAAGTGCTGTAAAATTTGCACGTTGCAATCAGAAAAAGCGCGGTCATAGCGCTCAATCAGCTCTCTGCGCCGCTGCAGCAGCCCCGAGTAACGGCGCAGCTGCGCCAAACCAAGGGAGGACATGATGTCGGTCATGTTGCACTTGTAGGCAGGTGAAATGATATCATATTCCCATGCCCCTGCCTTGCTTTTTGCAAGCGCATCCTTTGATTGACCATGTAAGGACAAAAGCTGATACTCTTGGTAAAGCTGCTTGCTGTTAACGCCGTTATGTTCGCGCCATGTCACCGCACCGCCCTCGCCTGTGGTAAGGTTTTTTACAGCGTGGAACGAAAAGCACGTAAAATCGGCAAGCTCCCCGCTTTGCCTGCCGCCCTGTGTGGCGCCAAAACTGTGCGCTGCATCTGCCAGCACCACGACGCGCCCATACAATGCCTGCAAAGCACCCCGCGGGGTAAACTTGCCGCTGCATCGCCGCACTATCTCAAAAATGCGCTCGTAATCACATAGTACGCCGCCCACATCTACCGGAATAATCACCTTGGTCTTGGGTGTGATTGCACGCTCCAGCGCATCGTAATCCATTTCGTAAGAATCGGGCGCGGTATCAATGAGAACGGGCGTTGCGCCCACGTGGCAGATGACACTTGCCGAGGCGGTATAGGTATAAACGCTGGTGATCACCTCATCGCCGGGGCCAACGCCTAGAACATGCAGGGTAAGCTCAAGCGCAGCCGTGGCCGAGTTCAGGCACACCGCCTGTTTGGTATGGCAGTAGGCGGCAATTTGCTGTTCAAACAGCTTGGTTTTAGGGCCGGTCGTCAGCCACCCCGATTTTAGCGTGTCAACTACTTCTTTTATTTCAAGGTTGGTAATATCGGGCGGAGAAAAAGGAACATTCATAGCAATAAGGTCACCTCGAATTTTTCTTAGATGATTTTAGTTTCCGTCAGTGGTGCAGATTTATACTTTGCCAATGTTGCCCGTTGCAGCACTTTTGCCTCATTTCACATACAAAACGGAACAGCAACAAACTCATTTTACTTAAAAGATAAATTACGTGACAGACCGGCTGCAGATTTTTCCGCTTTTTCATGAAAAAAGCTATAGTTGATTTTGTTACCACTATGGTATAGAATAAAATAAAATATAATTTTTTAGGAGATGTAAGAAATGGAATATATCGTAAAGGGTTATGAACCAAAAGCGATTTTTCAATATTTTGAAGAAATTTCCGCAATTCCACGCTCCTCCGGCAATGAGAAGGGGATGGCGGATTATCTTGAAGTGTTTGCAAAAAAACATAATCTTTTCTGCTACCGTGACGAGATACACAATGTTATCATCAAAAAGGCGGGCAGCGCGGGCTGCGAGGGTTTGCCTGCGGTGATGCTGCAGGGACATACCGATATGGTGTGTGAAAAAAATGCGGGAACTGCCCATGATTTTGAAAAAGAGGGTATCAAGCTTGAGGTAAAAGACGGCTACCTCTGTGCAAAGGGGACTACCCTCGGAGCGGATAACGGCATTGCCGTGGCACTGATGCTTGCTGTTTTGGCGGATGATTCGCTCAAACACCCACCGCTTGAGTGTGTATTCACAGTACAGGAGGAAACGGGGCTGTTTGGCGCAGTAGCGTTGGACGGCGGCGTGCTCAGTGCCAGAACCATGATCAACCTCGATTCTGAGGAAGAGGGCATTGCAACAGTAAGCTGCGCGGGGGGCATGAGAATCCGCCTGCACAAAACTATTGACTGGGTAGAAACGGAAGGGGCTTACGGGCTGCAGGTTGCGGTTCGTGGTTTGCTTGGCGGCCATTCAGGCGCGGATATTCATTTGGAGCATGCCAACGCAAACAAGGTGATGGGCAGAATTTTGTACAGTGTATTACTTGAGGTGGATGCAAACCTTGTTACTATCACCGGCGGCAGCAAAGACAACGCCATTGCACGCGAATGCGACTGCACTCTTGCTTTCCATAGCGAAGAAGATTTGGCAAAGGCAAAAGCTATCATCACCGCCGCCGCAGAGGATATCCATGCGGAGCTTGCCGCAGCAGAACCGGACTTCCGTGTGGAGCTTGCACAAACTGCGCTGCCGCAGCAAATGATGAGCAAGGATACCACCGACGCAATTGTAAAACTTGTATTTTTAGCGCCTAACGGTATGAGAAAAAGAAATGTGCTTGCAGGCAATTTTGTCGTATGCTCGGTAAACCTTGGTGTTATTACAACCGACGATACCAAGACCGTAGTGTATTTCTCCCCCAGAAGCTCGGTGGCATCACTACAGCAGGAGACCAAAAAAGAGCTTACGCTACTGTCTGATTTGTTTGGCTGCAAACTTACCTGCGACAGCGAATACCCCGGCTGGAGCTATGCGGAAAATTCGCATATTCGCGATGTGCTCTGCGAAAGCTACCGTAAGCTGTTTGGTGGCGAGATGAAAATTGAAGCAATTCATGCAGGTCTTGAGTGCGGTTTGTTTATCGATAAGCTGCCGGGGCTTGATGCGATTGCAATAGGTCCTACTATGTACGGCTGCCACACCCCCGACGAGCGTCTTGAGCTTGCCTCATGCGAACGTTTTTGGAAGCTGCTGATTGGGGTGCTGGAGGATTTGACGAAAAAACAAGCATAAGTAAAAACAAAAAACAATATTTTGGGCGGCATTCGCATACGTGAATGCCGCTTTTTGCATAGAGTAGTACATTTTTTCGCATACTAGCTGCGTATAAGAAGTGAAAGGATGCGTCTAAATGGCAAACTCAAAAGATGATTTCAAACCATTTATCCCAGCCGGAAAAGTAATGCCTGAGTTTACGTTCACATCTATCATACTGGGTATTTTGCTGGCAGTGCTGTTTGGTGCGGCAAACGCCTATCTCGGTCTGCGTGTGGGCATGACGGTGTCGGCTTCCATTCCGGCGGCTGTCATATCTATGGGTATTATTCGACTAATTCTTCGAAAAGATTCTATTCTCGAAAATAATATGGTGCAAACCATTGGTTCAGCGGGCGAATCGGTTGCCGCCGGCGCCATCTTCACATTGCCCGCAATGTTTATGTGGATGGCAGAATGGGGGCAGGGCGCTCCGTCTCTGACTGAAATATCGCTCATTGCACTGGTGGGCGGTTTGCTGGGTGTTTTGTTTATGATACCGCTGCGCAAAGCACTCATTGTAAAAGAGCATGGAGTTCTGCCCTACCCCGAGGGCACTGCCTGTGCCGAGGTTCTGCTTGCAGGGGAAGAGGGCGGAACAAAAGCATCTGCTGTATTCGGTGGGCTTGGAATTGCTGCCCTTTACAAATTTATAGCCGATGGACTCAAGCTGTTCCCCAGCGAAGTGCATTATGAGGTAAAAGCTTACAAGGGCTCGGGCGTGGGTGTGGATGTACTGCCCGCACTGGTGGGTGTCGGTTATATCTGCGGGCCGCGTATTGCAGGCTATATGCTGGCAGGTGGTATTGTCAGCTGGCTGGTGCTCATGCCGGTAATCAGCTTGTTTGGCGGCAGTGCGGTTATGTTCCCGGCCACCGAGCCAATCAGCGCGCTCGGCTCGTTCGATATTTGGAGCAACTATGTTCGTTATATCGGCGCGGGTGCTGTAGCTGCCGGCGGTATTATGAGCCTGATTAAATCACTGCCGCTTATCGTCAAAACCTTTAGCCAGGCGCTAAAAGGCTTATCGAGCAACCGGGAGGAGGATACCGGGCTGAGAACCGATGAGGACATCAATATCAAAATTATTCTGGGTGCTGTCATCATCATCATCATCGCTATTTGGCTGCTGCCTGTGTTTCCTGTGCCTTTATACGGCGCGGTTATTATCGCTGTATTCGGTTTCTTTTTTGCTACAGTATCCGCACGCCTGGTAGGGCTGGTGGGCAGCAGCAACAACCCTGTTTCGGGTATGGCAATTGCAACGCTTCTTATTTCCACCCTGCTGCTCAAAGCAACCGGCCTCGTCGGGCGCGAGGGTATGCTGGGCGCAATCGCCATAGGCTCCATCATCTGTATTGTTGCGGCAATTGCAGGCGATACCTCGCAGGATCTTAAAACAGGGTATATTTTGGGGGCAACTCCCAAAAAGCAGCAATATGGTGAGATGATTGGTGTTATTGCAGCCTCACTTGCCATTGGCGGTGTGCTTTATTTGCTCAACGCCGCATGGGGTTATGGTTCTACCGAGCTGCCCGCACCACAGGCAATTTTGATGAAGATGGTAGTAGAGGGTGTTATGGGCGGTAACCTTCCGTGGAATTTGGTGTTTGCAGGTGCAGGCATTGCAATTGCGGTAGAGATACTCGGTATCCCCGTGCTGCCATTTGCAGTTGGGCTTTATCTGCCCATTCATTTAAGCGCGGGCATTATGGTTGGCGGCTTAGTTCGTTTGTTTTTTGAGAAAAAGAAAAACATTTCGGATGAAAAACGCAAGGATGCCATTGATCGCGGTGTGCTTTACACCTCGGGTATGATTGCGGGAGAAGGGCTGGTCGGAATTCTGCTTGCCGTGTTTGCCATCGTTCCGTTTGGTGTCGGTACGTTTGGCGAGGCGATTGATCTTACGCAGCGGGGAATTTCGCTGGGCAATATCGGCTCCCTCATTTTCTTTATCATTCTTATCTTTACCCTGTTTAAAGCGTCGCTCCTTCACAAAGAACGGTCGAGGTAGTGCGAATGAAACACTACAAGAGGTCTACCGCAAACTACCTTGACTATATACCAAAGCGTAACCCCTGTTATTTTTGGGAGCAAAGGGATGACGGCAGCATAGTGGTGAAAATACCGCACACAGGATTTTACGATAGGATTGCACAGCATGCTTTCCGTAAACCCGAGAGCAGTCGTATCCAGCTGGATGAACTGGGCAGCTTTATTTGGGAACGAATTGACGGAACGCGCAGTGTTTACGAGATTGCGCAGGAGGTAAAAGAGCGCTTTGGCGAAAATGCCGAGCCGCTGTACAACCGGATTATCACATTTTTTGGAATATTAAGTAATTATAAATTTATAAGTTTTTAGCCTGATTGCTGCAAATAAAAATACAGGCAAAAATCTGCTGTGTGAAAACATGGAACACAGCAGATTTTTTACACCCTGAAACTTTAGAACATGGCAAAACGTGGTTGACACACCTTGTCCGAAAAGCTATACTTACTTTGTAAGTATTAACAAAAATTGTTATATCAAGAGGTGCTTAATACAAATGAAACCGCTTATTATACAGACCGATTTTGGTACCTGCGACGGTGCGGTGAGCGCGATGTACGGCGTTGCTTATTCGGTAAGCCCCGAGCTGCATGTCAGCGACCTCACCCATGAGATTCCGCAATATAACATTTGGGAGGCGTCTTACCGCCTGATTCAAACCCTTGCCTATTGGCCCGAGGGTTCGGTGTTTGTTTCGGTGGTTGATCCGGGCGTTGGCTCCAACCGCCGCAGCATCGTTGTGAAAACAGTCACCGGCCAGTATATTATCACACCCGATAACGGTACGCTCACCCATGTAAAGCGGATGTGTGGGCTTACCGCGGCGCGCGTGATTGATGAACAAATCAACCGTTTGCCGAATTCCGGTGAAAGCTACACCTTCCACGGGCGTGACATTTATGCCTATACCGGGGCGCGTCTGGCATCCGGCGTGATTGAATTTGAGGGTGTCGGCCCTGAGGTTGATTTAGAAAATGTGGTCGAGCTTCCGGTTGTGGAAGCAATTCTCGAAAATGATGCGGTTTCCGGCACCATTGATGTGCTGGATGTACGCTTCGGCAGCCTGTGGACCAATATCAGCCGCGAAATGTTCTTAAAGCTGGGTGTGAAGCACGGCGGCAGGGTGGAAATCACCATTGAAAACGATACCCGCGCACTCTATAAGAATATCCTCACTTTTGTAAAAAGCTTTGCTGATGTCAATGTGGGCGAGCCTATGATGTATGTCAACAGCCTCGACTGTCTGGCAGTTGCCATCAATCAGGGCAGCTTTGCAAAGGCATACAACATCGGAACCGGTACAAGCTGGCGCATTACCATTCGTAAAGCACCCAGGGTGGTATACGAATAAATTGTGTTTTGGCGGAGTATGTCCGCTGAATATAGAGTTTGAGGAGGAAGTATCATGAAAAAAACACCCATCAAAACCATTGTTGCCATCGGTATTGGCGCGGCGATTTTCTTTGTACTCGGCCGCTTTGTCGCTATTCCCAGCCCGATTCCCAATACCACCATTAACATTCAGTATGCGGTTCTTGCATTGTTTGCGGTGATGTATGGTCCGGTTGCAGGTTTGCTGATCGGTTTAATCGGTCACACCCTTATTGACCTGTCATGGGGCTCCCCGTGGTGGAGCTGGATTATCGCATCTGCTGTCGTTGGCTTAGTCATCGGCTTTGCGGCGAAGAAGATCGATTTGGAATCTGGTAACTTCGGTAAAAAAGAAATCATTACGTTCAACGTTGTACAGATAATTGCAAATGCGGTAGCATTTTTGCTCGTTGCCCCCGGGCTCGATATTTTGATCTACGCTGAGCCGGCTGATAAAGTGTTTGCACAGGGCATTTTTGCAGGCATTATGAACGCAGTCAGCGTTGCAATCGTCGGCACTCTACTGATGATTGCTTATGCAAAAACCAGAACGAAAAAGGGTTCTTTGTCCAAAGAATAGCCCTACATATCATCCAGGCGGTTGATGCACAGCCGGAGATTTTTATCTCCGGCTGTGTTTCTAACTGCATATGCTTACTCCTCCCAACACACCATTTCCTTCTTGAAAGGAGAATTCTATGAAAAAACCCGTTATTACCTTTGAAAATTTTGGATTTCAGTACAATGCTCAGGCAGAGCCTACGCTGTACGATATAAACCTTACGATATATGAGGGAGAAAAGGTGCTCGTTGCAGGCCCCTCCGGATCGGGCAAAAGTACCTTGGCGCACTGCATCAACGGGCTTATCCCATTTTCTTACCCCGGTGAAAGCACCGGTAGGCTTACCATTCTGGATAAAGTTGCCAAAGAGCAAAGCATCTTTGAACTGTCCAAGCTGGTTGGCACGGTATTGCAGGACCCTGACGGCCAGTTTATTGGATTGACTGTTGGTGAAGATATCGCCTTTGCGCTGGAAAACGACTGTATGCCGCATGACGAACTGGTTGAGCGCACCGCAGAGGTGGCAAAGCTGGTGGACATCCACAACCACCTTGCCTACGCCCCGCATGAGCTTTCGGGCGGGCAGAAACAGCGCGTTTCGCTCGCCGGTGTGATGGTAGACAATGTGGAAATTCTGTTGTTCGATGAACCGCTCGCAAACCTTGACCCTGCTACCGGAAAGCAAACCATAGACTTGATTGACCGCATCCAAAAAAAGACGAACACCACCATTGTAATCATTGAACACCGCCTAGAAGACGTACTCTACCGCGATATTGACCGCGTGATTTTGATGAATGAGGGCAGAATTGTTGCTGACCTGCACCCCGATGAGCTACTTTCGGGCAATCTGCTCATCGAAAGCGGAATTCGTGAACCGCTTTATATCACGGCGCTTAAATATACGGGCTGTACCATCACGCCTGATATGAAAGCCGGACACATCGATACCATCCGGCTTGACGAGAGTTGTGTAGATAAGGTACAGCAGTGGTTCCGTTCCACACCTCCCGCAGTACCCGAAAAACTGGGCGAGCCATTGCTTGAGGTAGAACATGTTTCGTTTGGCTATACCGAACAGCACCAAATTTTACACGATAATTCTTTTTGCGTGCATAAGGGCGAAATGGTGAGCATTGTCGGCAGAAACGGGGCGGGCAAAAGCACCATGTCTAAGCTGATTTGTGGCTTTGAAAAGCAGAACAAAGGCCGTATTTTACTCGGCGGAAAAGACCTTGCGGGGGATACCATCAAAGAGCGTGCTCAGCACATTGGCTATGTCATGCAAAACCCCAACCAGATGATTTCAAAAAACATGATCTTTGACGAGGTTGCCATGGGGCTTGCCTCGCAAAATCTGCCGCCTGAGGAGATCGCACGCCGCGTAGAGGAGACACTGAAGATTTGCGGGCTGCACCAGTTCCGCAAATGGCCGATATCCGCCCTCAGCTTTGGGCAGAAAAAGCGCGTTACCATTGCGTCTGTGCTTGTGATGTCTCCAGAGATCATCATTTTGGATGAGCCCACCGCAGGCCAGGATTTTCGCCATTATACCGAGATTATGGAGTTTTTACGCACCCTCAATGCACAAGGTGTGACCGTGATTATGATTACCCACGACATGCACCTGATGCAGGAGTATACACCGCGGGCCATAGTGTTTGCCGACGGCGAAATTGTTGCCGATGATACCGCCGCCGCGGTGCTCACGAGCCCACAGATTATTGAGCAGGCGTCGCTAAAGGAAACGTCGCTGTTTACGCTTGCCGAACGGTGCGGTATTGCCGAGCCGCGTGAATTTGTGCAGCGCTTTATTGATTACGACAGGCAGGTGAGAGGCTAATGGCAGTGAAAGCATCCCTTTCGTACATTAACCGCCGTTCGGTGATACACAGCCTTACCGGCACAACCAAGCTGATTGGCTTCTTTTTTTGGAGCATCGGTGCAATGTTTACCTACGATACTCGTGTGCTTTTGGCAATGTTCGCGATGAGTGTGGGTATCTTTTTGCTCTCTAAAATTAAGTTTCATGAGGTATCTTTTGCGCTTGCGTTTATGCTTACGTTCCTTATTCTCAACAACCTCGCCATCTTCTTTTTTGCCCCTGAGGAGGGCGTACGCATCTACGGCACAAGGCACCTGCTGTTTCATCTGGTAGGGCCTTATCATGTCACGCTTGAGCAGCTTTTTTATATGTTCAATGTATCACTCAAATATTTTACGGTTATCCCCATTGCGCTGCTGTTCATCGTCGCCACCGACCCCAGTGAGTTTGCGTCGTCGCTCAGCTCCATCGGTGTGAGCTACCGTGTAGGCTATTCGGTGTCAATCGCGCTGCGCTATGTACCGGATATACAGCGAGACTTCCACAACATTTCGCAGGCACAGCAGGCGAGGGGAATCGACCTCTCCAAAAAAGAGAAGCTGAGCACACGCTTGAAAAACGCGGCAGCCATCCTGATGCCGCTCATTCTTTCCAGCCTCACACGAATTGAGGTTATCTCTAATGCAATGGAACTGCGCGGCTTCGGCAAGCACAACAAGCGCACCTGGTACAATCAGCGCCCGTTTAGAGCACGCGACTTTATTGCCATTGCGTTTGTTACTGTTGTTATGGTCAGTTCGCTGGTGATTACGTTTTACGATGGTAACCGTTTTTACAACCCGTTTCTTTGAAAATAGGTTGCGCGCCAATAGCGAGGCGGCGAATCCGTCGCGTTGTTTTCCTATTAATTGTTGACAAACTTGCTGCAGTATTTTTAGTGCAGATTGTACTAGATTTGTGCGGAGGTGTAAAAGTGGGCAAACATAATGTGGTAGTGCAAAATTACGCAAGTGAACAGGCTCTGTATGGTGTCTGGGTTAATAATGAGCAAGTAAAAATTTTATAAAATAGTTCCAGTTACGTCTTGCTTTTTATGCATAAAAGGATTATAATAATTTTCGTTGTTATAATCTGGTTTTGGGCCCATAGCGCAGCTGGGAGCGCGTACGGTTCGCATCCGTAAGGTCGGGAGTTCGATCCTCCTTGGGTCCACCAATCGTTGTTAAAAGCTGTCAAATGTCCGTGAGGGCACTCGGCAGCTTTTATCTTTTCTTTACGGAAAATAGAATGATAATGGCGGCACAATCAAAAAGCTCCCTAAAGTACAATGGCTTTCAGAGAGCTGCTGATAACCTGTTTCTGTTTTTTAAAAGAAGCATCAGTGTCATAGAACTTCCTATAACTTTTGAACCTAATAGGATAGGATGAAATTAAAAAACAGTGCGAAAACGGGGGATTTGCGTCTCCCAGAGGTGGTCCACCTGCAGTTGTATCCGTTTGATCTCTGCAGCTAGCTCGGCAATATCACCGTATTTGGCGAGTTCCGGCAGCCGTGCAGAGTCCCATGTAATCTGCTCCAGGTCCGAATGCCGGATGAACCGTACTAGCTTTTCTTCGCGGTCGTGCCACAGTTCTTTAAACTTCTGCGCATCTTCCATAACCTCCTGCATAGACCCACTTTCCAATTTTTGCGACATACCTTCAAGATAGTCGGAAAGCTCAATTCGAATTTTATAAAGCGTTATGGAATTAATAATGCTGAATGTAATAATCAGTGCAACCATCAAAAGCGAGATAATCAGCCGCTTCATGCACCGCCACCGCCTTTTTTGGCAGGGCTTTTTTTATCACGTAAAACTAAGTGGTAATTTGCTGCACGGTTACAGGTCATAATAAAAACATCTTTTTGCTCCACACCCTGCTCCCTTAGCGTTTTTTCCAGCCACTCCTTGCGTAGGTTGCAATAGTTAAGCGTATCCACAATCAATTCCCCGTCGCTGATGAGCACCATTGGCGGGGAGTCTGCGCAGCGTGGCTCGGGAACGTTTAAATCTTGGTTTGTGGTGATACGTGACGGAAATTTTTGAAAAACGCTTAGCTGCCCCGTGGTTTCCACAATTGCATACGCAACCTCCGAGATGTCAAATACATCCTTGCTGCGCAGCTGCTCCATCAAATCGTCAATGCTGTAACGCAGCTCGCGCATCTTTTCTTGATCAATCACTCCGTCACGGATAAGGATAATAGGGTTGCCCGAAATAAGCTTGCGCACCATCTTACACTTTAGTCCAATGGATGACATAATCACCTCAAAACTCACCAGTGTGAGGATGGGGACAATTCCGGCAACGAGCGGAATGTTGGTATCCTCTATGGGTAGTGTGGCAATGTTGGATATCATGATTGCAATCACAAATTCCGAAGGTTGCAACTCACCGAGGTGGCGTTTACCCATAATGCGCAGGGAGAAGACAATGACGACGTATAGAATGATGGTACGCAGAAAAAATATCGACACAATGCCGCCTCCTAACCAAAAATAAAACGATAAAACATCACGACTAGTATTTGAGCGTGATGTTTTTTTATGCCTATGAAACATAAATGGCCGGAAATTGGCAATGATTAGGGTATGCAAAATGTAATTTTGCCGGAGGTGCAAACAAATGTTTTTTAAAAAACTCGATAAAATCGTAGAACGTGCAGCATCCGCAGCGTATGTAAAAAACTCGCCACCGAGTGGTGATGACGAAAGGCTTGTCAAAGATTTATCCCAAAATATGATCAATATACGAGAAAAACTGCACAATACAGCCGATTTTACCAACAAAGAGGTGCTCATCTGCGGGCAGAAGGTACAGATACTCACCTTTGAGGGAATGGTAAGTACAATTAATATGGCTGAGTCGCTGGTGGAGCCGCTTACCAGCCTGCAGCTCGAAAATCCTACGCCGCAGAGTCTCCTCTATTGGGTTCGCTACGAATCGGTGCTTGCTCCCGAGCAAAGAGAGGTGTACACCCTCGGAGATTTGTTTAAAGCACTCATGTCCGGCTTTGTCGGCATTTTAATTGATGGTATTGACGTTGCGGTGGTTGCGGGAATACAGGGCTTTGCGTCGCGTTCCGTTTCCGAACCGGATTCCGAAGTAAATGTGCGCGGCTCGCGTGAGGGGTTGGTTGAGCCGATTCGTACGAACATGGCGCTTATTCGCCGCCGCATTAAATCATCGCGGCTGGTGTTTGAGTTTACAGGCGCAGGGCAAACCAGCAAAACCGACCTTTGTCTGTGCTATATCTCCAATATGGTTTCTCCCGAAATTTTGGAGGACGTACGCAGCCGCATCTCTAAAATCGATCTGGACATCGTGCTGGATTCCGGTTACATCCAGCCGTTTCTGGATACCAACATTTCGTCTATTTTCTCGAACGTTGGTGTTACCGAGCGCCCTGATACTGTTTGCGCCAAAATAGCCGAGGGCAGGGTGGTGGTGTTGGTGGACGGCACGCCGTTTGCGCTCATTGTGCCCTATCTGTTCAGCGAGAACTTTCAGACACTCGACGATTATGCCCACCGTCCGTTCTACTCCAGCTTTATCCGCATCATGAAATATGTTTCGTTCTTTTTTACCATCCTGCTTCCGGGTGCCTATGTTGCAATTGCCACTTTTCACCCCGAGCTTTTTCCGGAATCGCTGCTGTTTAACATTGCCGCTTCGGAGGAGACCACTCCGTTCCCCCTTATGTTTGAGGCACTGCTCATTCACCTTATTTATGAGATTATGCGCGAAGCGGGCTTGCGCTTGCCGCGCCCTATTGGGCATGCCGTGGGCATTGTCGGCGGCCTTGTAATTGGCGACGCGGCAGTAACGGCAGGGCTGATTGGTGCACCTATGGTTATGGTAGTGGCGCTTACCGCTATCAGCTCGTTTGTGGTGCCCTCGCTTTACGAGCCGGTTACAATTTTGCGCTTTATATTTATTATAGTTGGTGGCTTATTCGGTATGTACGGCATCACGCTGATGCTGTGTGTTGTATCGGTCAACCTTTGTGCGCTCAATGCTTACGGTGTACCTGCCACTGCATCCGCCTCGCCCTATAAGCTGTTTAATCTTCGTGATGTGCTGATTCGCGCATCTTGGAAAACCCTTGGCAAACGCACGCTCAAGGTTCAAGACCTGCCCGGCAGCGAGGTCGGCGGTAAGGGAGGAAGCCTGTAAATGATTCGAAATACGCTGATAGACGGCAAACAAATTGTCATGCTGCTGGTGATGTTCCGTGTATTCAATATGCTTACGTTTGTACCGCAGATGCAGGGCGTGCAAAATGCAGCCACTGTTATGCTCGCATTGCCGTTTGCCTATCTGCTGCTTATACTGATATTGCTGCCCGCTGCACTGCTGCTCAATCGCCACAGAGAAAGCAACATTATTGATTGTGCATTAAAACTAAGCAAACCGGCGGGTAAGGTACTGGGCGTACTGCTGTTTCTTTATGCCGTACTGATTGCCGCCGATACCGTCAGCAATTTTGAGTTTTTGCTCACATCGGTGGTATATCCCGAAACAAAGTCTATTTTCTTCATTCTTACCTTTACAGCGGTATGTGTTTATGGGGCATACATGGGGCTGGAGCCTGTTACCCGTGTCAATACCATTTTGTTTTTTATTTCGTTGTTTTCCATTATTTTTATTTCGGTGGCGGTTCTTCCCGATGCCGAGTTTGTCTACCTGCAAAACCCGCTGTACGGCGGTGTGGCACCGGTGGCAAAGCATGCATTGAGTGCCTGTTTTGCCAACTTTGATGTAGTGCTGTGGCTGCTGCTGGCACCCGATCTCAAAGGGAACCTGAACAAGAACTTTGTATACTGGACTATTTTAAGCCTGTTTGCAGTGGAGTACCTTGTAATGCTGCTTACGGTTGGTTTGGGCGATTACGCCAAATCACAGATGTTTCCGTTCTTCTCGCTCACAGTTATTGCAGAAATTTCGATTTTTCAGCGTCTGGACATTTTGCACATCACATTGTGGACATTTATTGCTTTTGTAAAGGTAACGGTTTATCTCTACCTCGCATCGCAATGCCTCGGTTATATCATTCCTAAGCGTCTCAAAAAAACGAGGCTGATCATCTGTGGAGCTGCAACGGTAGGTGGCGCAGTAATTATTTCATCAAGGCTGTACTATCTTACCTGGATGCAGGGTGCATTGCAGGCGGGCATTCCGGTTGCGCTTCTGGCGGTGCTCATCCCGTTTGTACTGCTTATTTGGTCACTGGTCAGCAAAAGGGGGAAGGCATCTTGAAAACAGTAAAGTCGGTTGCTGTTATATTAGGGCTCACACTGCTGCTTACAGGTTGCATGAAGCCTGTACGTGTAAGTCAGAGGGCAATCGTGCAAGGAGTAGGGATAGATTTTAACGGCGATCAGTATCAGCTTACACTGCAAATTTTTGATGCAAAGGGCGGTGGAGCGCAAACCTCCATTGACGCGAGCAAACCGAACTGTATGATATTGCAAGCAGAGGGAACAACCATTTCGGAAGCGCTTGAGGAAGCAACGCTGAAGCAGGGTAAACAGATTTTTTACGGGCAGAATAAGATGATTGTTGTCGGGGAACAGGTGGCAAAGCAAGGGCTCGATATCGCGGTTAACTACTTTAACTCAAACCATCAGTCCCGTCCAAATGTAGATGTCGTAATGGCCAACGGCAGGGCCTCGGATGTTGTTTCTGCCGAGCTGGGTCAGTCCATCCTGCCCATTCTTTCGATTCGAAATATGCTGGAAAACACCGAGGTCAACGGTAAAATTTTGCGTGGACAGGTGCTGCACATTGTCGATGCCAAAGAAAATGGGTATACCGGTACTTTTATGCCAATTGTTGCGAGGAGCAAAAACGGTGAAAAAGAAGAGGGTATGGAGGTTGTGGGCACAGCAATTTACCGCCACAATAAATTAGCAGGAAAGGTTGACCCCACCTATACGCGCGGTATTTTGTGGCTGCGCAATCAGGTTAAGGGAACACATATGGTTGTAAACCATGAGAAGCTGGGCAAAATGTCGCTTGAGGTGGTAAGTGCAAAAACAAAAATAAAAACATCGATCGTAAATGGTGTGCCTCATTTTACAATTGATTGTAAAGTGAAGAGCCACATTGAAGAAAGCATTATGCCAAGCGGCGGAACGACGCTGCTTTCGCACATCGGTGAAATTGAAAAGCTGCAATCGGCGACCATTTACAGCGAAATGGAAGGCGCGCTGTCCTCCTGCTTAAGCACTTATCGCAGCGATGTTTTTGATTTTGCAAATCTATTGGAAAAATATGAACCCAAGTGGTTTAACGAAAATAAAGCCCGCTACGACGAGCTGTTACCGCAGTTCACCTATCAAATCAACATGCACACCACGATTACACGTTACGGCTTGCAGAGTTAAGCGCCATAGTGGGATAAAGATAAAGGAATCGATACTATGAATGAATCGCAGATAAAACAATCGATTGCACAGGTGATGAAGCAAGAGCCTGTTACTGCCCAAAAACGCCCAAAGCCGTTACGCAGGCAGCTGTTGGGCAACCTGCGGCGGATGAAACGGCTCTACCGCAATCAGTTGAATACTTCTACAAAAAGCCCTGTGGTGTTATGGCTCTGCGACAATTTTTACGTATTGGAAAAAGAAGCAAAGCAAACCGCGCGCGAGTTGCAAACCACCGCTAAGCTGCCTGTAAACGGTAAACTGCCACAGCTCAGCCTTATTTGCGATGCGGTTCTCGGTGGGCGACCTGCTATTTCACAGCAGCTTGCCGAGGATATTATCTGTGAAGTGCAGCAATATCGCGACCTTACGATTACGGAGTTTGGATATTTTCCGCTTGCACTAAGAATAACACTACTCAGTATGGCATGCAGTGCCTGCATCGACAACGAAGATGAGCGGGGAATATCCTATGCCATTACCTCGCTCACAAAGCTTGCGGCGCTCGATTTTGACGCCCTTGTTTGCAAATACAGTATCGTTGAAGCAACACTGCTGAGCGACCCCGCCGGAGTCTATCCTAATATGGAGAAGGAAAGTCGCGGCTGTTACCGCGTTTTGGTAGGGCTCATTGCGGAGAAAGAGAGGCAGACTGAACGAGCCTGTGCTGACCAGCTGATTCGTCTTGCTAAGGCGGGTACCGATACGCGTACCCGTCATGTAGGACTTTATATTTTAAACAACGAGGTTTTAGACAAAGGGAATCGTTGGCGCAGGCGGCTTTATATGGTGGGCACACCGGTCATCACATATTTGCTGGCACATGGCGTCGGCTACCTTACGGGTAGCTTTATTGTGGGGCTTCTCAGCTATCTTCCTCTGCGGGAGGTGGTTCGCCCTGCCCTAGAGTATATTGTTATGGCAGGGGCACGTATTGAGCATATTCCGCGTATGGACAAGGCTCACACAGAACAGACTGCCAGCCAAACGGTTGTGGCGGTGTCTATTCTTATGCCGCGTGCAGGCGATGCCCCTGCCGCTGCGAGAAGGCTGGAGCAGCTTTATTGGAACAACGCGGCGGATGACTTATGCTTTTGCCTGCTGGCTGACTTTAAAGAGAGCGACCGGCCCGCCTGTGCTGAAGACGACCGACAGGTGCAGGCATTGGAAGAGGAGATACGGCGGCTGAATGCTGAGCACGGCGAACGTTTTATGCTGTTTGTGCGCGGACGTGTTTATAACAAAACACAGGGACGCTTTAGCGGGTGGGAACGTAAACGCGGGGCAATCACCGAGTTTATTCGTTATGCCAAGGGGGATACCACCAGCGTACACACCTTTGTGGGTAACAAACACCGTCTGCGTGCAATGCGCTATTTGCTTGCGCTCGATTCCGACACAAACCTGCTGTTCGATACCGCGGGGCGTATGATCTCCGCTGCAGCGCATCCTTTAAACAGGGCGGTCATCGACCATAACAAAGGAATTGTAACACAGGGGTATGGTATTTTTGTGCCGCGTATATCCACCACGCTCGAAAGTCAGGGTAAAACCCCTTTTTCCCGTATCATGGCAGGCATCGGTGGTATCACTGCCTACGATGAAGCGGCGAGAGACCTCTATCAGGATTTGTTCCATGAGGCGATTTTTGCGGGCAAGGGCCTGCTGGATACCGACTGCTTTTATATGCTGCTCAACACCCGTTTTCCCGAAAACCAGATTCTTAGTCACGATATTTTGGAAAGCGCCTATCTGCGCACCGCCCTGCTTTCCGATGTCGAGCTGTCCGACAGCTTTCCGTCCTCTATCTCGGCGTGGCTTGCACGTTTGCACCGCTGGATTCGGGGAGATTGGCAGAATTTGCGTTATATTTTCGGTATGCGCAACCCTATCAACGCGCTCAGTCGCTTTAAGCTGTACGACAACCTGCGCCGTTCGCTTACACCGGTGATTAATCTTATTTGCGTACTCGCTGCCATGCTGCTGCCACAGCCCGCGGCGTTGGCTTTGTTCTGGGTGGTGCTGCTTTCTGTCGGCTATCAACCGCTGATCGGTGCACTTACAGGCGCGGCAGCAAACGGAATGTCGGTGTTTTCGCGTAAATTCTTTACCCGCGTTGTTCCGCAGGCAATCGAGCAGCTCGCCATAGGTGTGTTTACACTGGTTATGCTGCCGCAAACCGCGCTGCGCAGCCTGCATGCCATTGTGTTGGCACTTTATCGCCAGTTTATCAGCCATAAAAACTTGCTGCAATGGGTAACAGCCGCAGACAGCGAGGGAACAGGGCGTTTTTTTGATCTTCTGCGTCACTACTGGCTTGCAGAACTGATTGGTATTATAGTTTTGTTTTTTTCGCCCCATGCGTTTTTGCATTTCTATGGGCTGGCTTTTTCTGCAATCTTGCCGTTTGTAATGTATACAAGCAGGGCAAAGCCGCACCCGCTGCCAACACTGGATGAACCCAGCAGAGAGCAGCTTGTAGGCTACCTTGCTGCAATGTGGCGTTTTTTTGAGACCTATGCTACCGAGCAGGAGAACTTTTTGCCGCCCGATAACATTCAGCAGTCGCCTGTTTATGCAGTGGCGCACCGTACCTCGCCAACAAATATCGGGCTGCTGCTGCTCAGCACGCTTGCCGCGCGCGACCTCGATTTTATTTCGACCGATGAGCTTTGCCTACGCATCGAACGTATACTTGATACGGTGCAGCGGCTTCCGAAATGGCATGGTAACCTCTACAATTGGTACGATACCGCCAGCCTTGCATTGCTGGAACCACGTTTTGTTTCCTCGGTGGACAGCGGAAACTTTGTTTGCAGCCTTGTAACACTCAAGGAGGGTTTGCACGATTATTCCACAGAGTGTGCCGGTCTTAAGCCGATTATCACCCGTGTTAAAGCGCTGATTGCCGACACCGACCTCAGCGTGTTTTACGATAAGCGCCGCAATTTGTTTTCAATAGGTTACAACGAAACAACCGGTGAAATGATGGACAACTACTACGACTTTTTTATGAGCGAGGCGCGCATGACCGGTTTTTATGCCATTGCGTCTCGCCAGGTAAGCAAACGCCACTGGGGTGCCATGAACCGCACAATGTCGCAGCAGGGGGCGTATGCCGGCCCCGTTTCATGGACAGGTACCATGTTCGAATATTTTATGCCGCACCTGCTGCTGCCTGTTTACGACGGCTCGTTGCTCTCAGAAGCGTTGGGCTATTGCGTTTACTGCCAGCGCCGTCGCGTACACGATGAAAAGGTTCCATGGGGAATCAGCGAGAGTGCCTTTTATCTGTTTGACGGCCAGCTCAACTACCAGTACAAGGCGCATGGCGTGCAAAAGCTGGGTGTAAAGCGCGGGTTAAACCATGAGCTTGTCGTTTCACCGTACTCTACCTTTCTCACACTGCCATTCTTTCCGGTTGCCGCCATGAAAAACCTGCGCCGTATGGAGCAGATGGGGTTTTACGGTACCTACGGCTTTTTTGAGGCAATCGATTTCACCAAGAGCCGTGTACCGTTCGATTACGGCGTGTGTCGCAGCTTTATGTCGCATCACATCGGTATGAGCATGGTTGCCGCGTGCAATGCTCTGTTTGAGAACAAAATGCAGAATCGCTTTATCCGAGACCGCCGCATGAACGCCGCAAAGGAGTTGCTGCAGGAAAAGGTATGCCGCGATACTGTGGTGTACGATAATATCAAGTTTAAAGACCTAAAGGAGCGTGAGCCCGTGAAAACAGTAATTGCCGAGGAATACGATACGATCCGCCCGCAGAGCCCGCAGGCCATGCTGCTTTCCAACGGGGCGATTTCCGACACGCTGACCGATACAGGAGCGGGGTTTCTCAGCTACAGCGGCGTAGATCTTACACGCCGCCCGGTTGATTTGCTGCGCGGCGCATGCGGTGTTTATGCATTTGTGAACACGGGCAAACACACCTTTTCGCTCACCGCTGCTCCCGTTTACGACAGTGATGTGCGTTACCGCGTCGAATTTCTTGCGGGCGGAATGCTTTACAAAGCAAAGTACGACAGCGTAAAAACCGGAATGCGTGTGATGCTGCACCCGACAATGCCTTGTGAACAGCGGGAATATCAGATTAAGAATCTCTCACAGCAGCGTATTTCTGCAAGCCTGCTGCTCTATTTTGAACCGACTTTGGCAGCTGATGCTGATTACGCCGCACACCCTGCCTTTTCTAAGCTATTTGTTACCGCTGAATACGATGAAAAAAGCAGGGTTCTCATCTTCACCCGCCGTGAGCGCAGCAGTAAAAAACAGCTTTACTTTGCCACCGGGTTTTTAGAGGATATACCGTTTGAATATGAAGCCCAGCGCGAAAACCTAATGCAGGCACCGAACGGGCTTGCCGACCTGCTCAATTTCACCCAGCGTGAGTTTACAGGTGGCACAGGCACTCCCGATGCAGCCGGTGCCCTGCGGCTCTCACTTGATATTCCCGCAGGTGCGCGTGCCTATCTCACTCAAATTTTATCGGCAGGGCAGACGCGGGAAGAGGCGGTTTCCGCCATCACCCGCCTGCGCGGGAAGGGTAAGATTACACCCGATGCTGCGGCTACTAACCCGCTGCTGGGCGACACAATCGAGGGTAGGCTGGCATTCACACTGCTGCCACAGCTGATGTTCCCCAAACGTGACAGCCGCGAAAACGATGCCGCGCGTGCCGAAAACAACCTTGGCAAGCCCGATTTATGGGGCATGTCCATCTCGGGTGACCGCCCCATTGTGTCAATGCCTACCGAATACGGGTTTGACCGCGAACGTGCCGCGGCTTATATCAGCCTGTACAGAAAGTGCAAGCTGGCGGGCGTACCGTTTGATCTCGTGTTCACCCATGATGCATCCGAGCCGACGGCACTTACCGAATGCATCAACCGTCTTAGCTGTACCGACCAGATTGGGGCAGGGCTGTATCTCATCAACACCGTGCAGCATGGTGAGCAGGCAGTGCAGCTGCTGCAGGCGGCAGCGGTACACATTGCGCCAAAATCCGGTGCGCGGGTGCAGCTACCCGTCCGTGAATATAACCCTGTCCGTTTCAATCCAGTTGCACCTCTTCTTCTGAGCGAGCATACCCCAAGCGTTACCGTAATGGGCGGTGTGTTTGCAGACGACCGATTTTATGTGGAACGTGAAACCCCGCTTCCGTTTTCTCATATCCTAGCAAACCCCGCGTTTGGCACGTTGGTAAGCGACACATCGCTTGGATTTACATGGGCGGTGAATGCGCGCGAGAACAAACTAACCCCATGGCAGAACGACATAGCAACCGGTAACAATGGGGAAATGCTCATTCTGCGCAGTGAAGGGTGCTTTTACAATCTTGTGCATGGTGCGCGTTGTTCCTTTTCGCAGACAGATGCGCGCTACGAAGGTGCAGCGGATGATATTTCATGCAAAACCGTTGTGACGGTACCCGAACGCGGCAGTGTCAAACAGGTTGCGGTTACCCTCACCAATCATTCGGTTACTCAGCGCAAGGTGACGCTCGCTTATTACACTGAGCCGGTACTCGGCGTCAGCCGTACCGATGCGCGCCATATCTCCGCAACCTTTGAGGGAGGCAAGCTGATGGTGCGTAACCCATTTCAAACCGCAGTGCGCGGGGTGAGCTGCCTTTGTAGTGATACGGAAAGCCCACGCTGCATGTGCGACCGTGTGGAGTTCTTCAGCGGGCGCTGGGAGAATGGCGACACACAAAACGGCGTAGACCCCTGTGCAGCACTGCTTACCGACCTTACACTACCACCCAAACAAGATGTAACGGTTCTATTTCGGCTAATCTGGGCGGCGAATGCACAGGCTGCGCTTCGGCTTTCTGAGCTTACGCTGCCCACGGCACCGCCGATCGGCAATCTTTTGATTACAACGCCCGACCGCGCACTGGATGTTTTTATCAATCATTTTGTGCCGCACCAGATTCTTCAGTGCCGTATCTGGGGGCGTACCGCGTTTTATCAGTGTGGCGGCGCGTATGGCTTCCGCGACCAACTGCAGGACATCACCGCCTGCCTGCTATTCCGGCCAAAAACCGCCAAATATCAGATATTGCGTGCAGCAGCGGCACAGTTCCCTGAGGGCGATGTGCTGCACTGGTGGCACAATTTGCCCAAAAGTGGCGGCGGCTTGCGTGGGGTGCGCACCAAATACAGCGACGACCTGCTCTGGCTGCCTTATGCCGTCAGTGAATACGTGCGAGCGACAGGGGACAGTGCACTTCTGGATACAGCAGTCCCGTTTGTGCAGGGTGAGCCACTCGGAACCAATGAAAAGGAGCGATACTTTGAGGTGCAGCGCGGATTGGATGCCGTAAGTGTTTACGAGCACTGCCTGCGTGCCATTGAAAAAGCGTACAATCTGGGCGAATATGGCTTGCCGCTCATCGGGTGCGGCGATTGGAATGACGGCTTTAACGGTGTTGGCAACGAGGGAAGAGGGCAGAGCGTCTGGCTTGCCATGTTCCTTGTTCTTGTGCTGCAGCGCTTTTTACCGCTTGTGCGCAAACGGGGTGATACTGAGCTTGCAATGCGATACGAAGAACGCATTGCGCTGCTGAAAACCGCGATTGATGAGCATTGCTGGGACGGGGCATGGTATCTGCGCGCATTTTATGACAACGGCAGTGCAATGGGAAGCAAGAAAAACGACGAGTGCAGCATCGATTCACTGCCCCAAAGCTTTTCGGTACTGTGCGAAATGCCCGACCAAAGCCGCGTAAGCACTGCGCTCGACAGTGCCCTGCATTACCTTGCCGACCCTGAACTGCGTATTGTCAAGCTGTTTGACAAGCCGTTTGCCAACTCGCACCAACAACCCGGTTATGTTAAGGCTTACCCTCCGGGTATTCGCGAAAACGGCGGGCAGTACACCCATGCCGGAGTTTGGCTTGCGCTTGCGCTTTTAGAAGAGGGCAGAGCAGACGACGGCTATCGCCTGCTCGACTGGCTGAACCCTGTTTCCCGCTGCCAAAACCGCGATTTGGCTTTGCGCTATAAACAAGAGCCCTATTACCTTGCCGCCGACATTTACACCAACCCCAATGTGCGCGGTAGGGGCGGCTGGAGCATGTACACGGGTGCGTCAAGCTGGTACTATAAAACGGTTACCGAACATCTGCTCGGCATTTGGCTTGAAGAAAGCCAGGTTAGATTTGAGCCTTGCATGCCTTCAAGCTGGCAGGGGTTTGAGCTAAACCTTACCTTGCTAGGCACCCCGTTGCACCTCACCGCCCGCCGCGGCGACAAAACAGAGATGACACAAAACGGTACCGCATGCAGCAGCATTTTGCTGGATGGTGTGCCAAAAGAGATCCTGCTGACCATTGCCCCAAATTCATAAAATGTTCAGCATTGCGTAAAACACTGTATGGCTATAGCCGGCGGTTTGTGGTATAATATTCCTCGTATGAATTCGCGCACAACGTGCGCAACGATTGGGAGATGACCGAATGAGTAACAACATGGTTCGCAAGCAGCTGTGTGAGGGCGTGTTCTGGAGCACGGTCACCGATGCTAAGTTTAAATCCAACAGGATTTCTTGCAATCTGGTGCTACCGCTTGATGAAAATACTGTTTCCGATACCGCGGTTGTGCCGTTTATTTTAAGAAAACGCTTTCAGCAGTGCCCCGATTTCACCCGCCTTAACGAGCGTTTGTGTGAACTTTACGGTGCGGCGCTGGATGCCGATGTGCGGAAATACGGCGCATATCAGATTCTCAATGTATCCATTCAAAGTTTGGATGACCGCTATACGATTGATAATGACCCCATTACTCAAGAATGCGCCAAGCTAGTGAGCAGCCTTTTGCTCGAACCATATTTGGTGGATGGTGTGTTTGATGCGCAGGATTTTGAACTGGAAAAACAGTATCTGATCGATACCATCGAATCTGAAATAAACGATAAGCGCGACTATGCCGTCAGCCGCTGCCAGTCGCTGCTGTTTGCGGGTGAGCCGTTTGCCGTAAAGAGATACGGTACCAAGGAGCAGGCGGAAAAAATCACCCCGCAAAGTGCGGTCAAGGCTTACCACGAGGCAATCAAAAATGCAGTGGTTGAAATTATGTTTATCGGCTGCGGCAACCCCGCCGGTGCCGAGAAAATATTTGCGGAAAGCTTTTCAAGGGTACAGCGCAGCCCCATACAATACAAAGAGAATGTAACGAAAAAAGCTGCCCAAAAAGTAACCGAGCAGACCGACCGCATGGATGTCAGCCAGAGCAAACTGGTGATGGGCTTTCGCATTGGTGAGCTTAACAGCCTTGAGGAAGCAAATGCTTCCAAGCTGATGTGCGCCCTTTACGGCGGTACACCGTTTTCGCGCCTGTTTTTGAATGTTCGCGAGAAGCACAGCCTGTGCTACTACTGCGCGGCACGCTTTGACAAAGCAACCGGCAGTATGCTGGTGGATAGCGGCGTTGAAGGTAAAAACAAACAAAAGGCACAGGAAGAAATTTTAAAGCAGCTTGAGGTTTTGAAAAACGGAGAATTTGAGCAGGAAGAGCTCGATAATACTATCCTCGCGCTGGTGAGCGCCCTCAAATCCGCAACCGATACACTTGGCGGTTTGGAAGGCTGGTACCTCACCCAGATTCTCGGCGGCACCAACCAGTCGCCCGTTGAAAACGCAGAACAGGTTGCACAGATTACCAAACAGCAGATTATGCAGGCGGCGCAGAAGGTTACGCTCGACACCGTCTATTTCTTAACCGGCAGGGAGGGTGAAGCAGATGAATAAAACCGTAATCTCCTCCGAGAGGCTCGGTGAAAACTATGTTAAAATTAAGCACAGCTCGGGGCTTACCATGCTGCTGTGCCCCAAACCGCAGTTCAGCTCCGCCTACGCGCTGTTTGGCGCGGAGATAGGCTCGATTGACACCACCTTTAAAACAAGCAAAGACAACGATTTCGTCACCGTGCCGGCGGGTATTGCACATTATCTTGAGCACAAACTGTTTGAAAGCGAAGACGGAGACGCATTTGAGCGTTACGCCAAAACCGGTGCTTCCGCCAATGCGTACACCAGCTTTGACAAAACAGCGTATCTGTTCAGCTGTGCCGATAACTTTAAAGAATCCATCGAGATTCTGCTCGATTTCGTCACACATCCGTATTTCACCGAGGAAACTGTGCGCAAAGAGCAGGGCATCATCGGGCAGGAAATCAAGATGTACGACGACAACCCCGACTGGCGCGTTCTGTTTAATCTGCTCGGCGCGCTGTATGTGAACAACCCTGTGCGTGTTGATATTGCGGGCACAGTGGAATCGATTGCTGAAATTGATGCTGACCTGCTTTACCGCTGCTACAACACCTTTTACAATTTGAATAATATGGTGCTCGTCGTTGCGGGCAATTTTGAGATCGATACCGTGCTTGAAGCCGCCGATCGCATCCTAAAGCCTGCCGA
>NZ_DALZQO010000001.1:182694-218934 GCF_032017025.1 Hydrogenoanaerobacterium sp. | reverse complement strand
TTATCCATTGAGGCGAAGGTGCCCGACGAGCCGAGAACGGTTAATGAGCCGCGAGTTGAGATGAAGCTACCGGTTGCGATGCCGATGTTTAACATCGGCTTTAAGGAGATTCCGGGCAGTAAGCGCGAGAACTCTATGAACCAGGTGCTCGATGAAATTCTTGTGGAGATTCTTGCGGGCGAGGCATCCCCGCTGTACCGCAGAATGTACGACAACGCGCTGATCAACTCCACGTTTGGCAGCGAGGTGTTCACCGGCAGAGACTTTATCTCCACGCTATTTTCGGGCGAGTCGCGCGACCCCGATAAGGTCTACGAGGAGATTTGCACAGAAATTGAGCGAGTTCAGCGCGAGGGCATAGACCATGCCGCATTTGACCGCTGTAAAAAAGCCATCTATGGGCGATATATCCGCATGCTTAATAACGTTGAAGGGGTTGCAGGCGCACTGATGCAGTCGCACTTCTGCGAGTTTACGATCTACGAACTGGTCGACCTCATCGCCGACTGTACCATTGAGCAGCTCACAAAGCATCTTCAAGATAACTTCTCGCGTGAGCACAGTGCCATTTCCATCATTTATCCGGTAGAATAAGCGTTCTGCTGTGCCTGTAAGCGGCTTCTGCCGCTACATAGATTTTATCTTTATGGAGGTTGAACCATGGGTGAACTATTAACCTTCCCGGGGCTGGGGCTCGAATTCCACCTGAACCGTGAGGCTTTTCACATTGGCGGGCATGCCATTGCCTGGTATGGTATTATTATGGCAGCCGCGTTTCTTGTGGGTATTTGCTATGTAATGCTGCGCACCAAACATTTTGGGCTGGACAGCGATCGTGTGATTGACGTGCTTTTGGTCGCGGTAATCGGCGGAATTGTCGGCGCGAGAGCCTATTATGTGCTGTTTTCATGGGATGAGTACAAGGACAACCTAATCAATATCTTTAAAATATGGGAGGGCGGCATTGCCATTTACGGCGGTATTATCGGTGCTGTAATTGTGGGACTGCTGATGTGCCGCTACCGCAAGGTTCGCATCCTTCCTATGATGGACCTCGCAGCGGCAGGTCTGATCATAGGGCAGGCAATTGGGCGCTGGGGTAACTTTGTTAACATCGAGGCGTTTGGTGCCAACACCACTATGCCATGGGGCATGGCAGGCCCTGCAATCGAGCGTTATCTCACTTCGCATCAGGCAGAGTTGGCACAGTACGGCGTTACGGTTGACCCCACCATGCCGGTGCACCCCACATTCTTTTACGAATCAATCTGGTGTTTAATCGGCTTTATTGTTATTGCGTGGTACACCAAGCACCGCCGTTTTGACGGCGAGTTGGTGCTGCTCTATACCGCATGGTATGGCGCAGGCCGCTTTGTAATCGAGGGGCTGCGCACCGACAGCTTAATGCTGGGCAGCATTCGTGTATCACAGGTGCTTTCGCTCATCGGTGTTATTGCGGCAATCGTCATCTGGTTTGTAGTGCGCTCTAAAATCAAACGTGAGAACGACCCCGAATATCTCAAGCTGTATGTGCATTCCGAGGAGGCAGAGATGATTCGTCAGGGCACGTTCTATACGAAAAAAGAGGATAAAGCAGTTGACGTAGAACCTACAATAGCAGAGACGAAAGAAGAGGTGCCTGCTGAATTGGAAAGTGCGGCGGCAGAACCAACCGATGACAAAAAGACGGAGGAAGACGATGGCGGTAATTCTTGATGGCAAGGCGGTGTCCGCAAAGGTACGCGAGCAGTTGAAGCTAGAAGTAAAGCGGATGAAAGAAAACGGTATTACCCCAGGCCTTGCAGTGGTAATTGTGGGGGAAGACCCCGCATCTCAGGTGTATGTGCGCAATAAAGAGAAGGGCTGCGAAGAAGTTGGCATCTACTCCGAAAAGCATGCCTTACCTGCCGAAACTACGCAGGCCGAGTTGTTGGCTCTGGTAGAAAAACTAAACAAAAAGCCGGAGATTGATGGCATACTCGTACAGCTGCCCCTGCCGAAACATATCGATGAAAAGGCGGTTATTGAGGCAATTTCGCCCGAGAAAGATGTAGATGCCTTCCATGCCGCGAATGTCGGAAAAATCATGATTAACGACTATCAGTTTTTGCCCTGCACGCCCGCGGGTGTTATGGAACTAATCAAAGAGACGGGTATCGAGGTGTGCGGTAAAGAGTGCGTTGTAATCGGCCGCAGCAATATTGTGGGCAAGCCCATGGCAATGCTGCTGCTCCACAGCAGCGGCACAGTTACCATCTGCCACTCTCGTACCAAGAACCTCGCCGAGGTCACCCGTCGCGCCGATATCCTCATCGCTGCTGTGGGCAAAGCGAAGTTTGTCACCGGGGGCATGATAAAAGATGGCGCGGTCGTCATTGACGTCGGCATGAACCGCGACGAAAACGGCAAGCTGTGCGGCGACGTGGATTTTGAGTCTGTCGCGCCAAAATGCAGCTATATCACCCCTGTACCGGGCGGTGTAGGGCCTATGACGATTTCGATGCTGCTTAAAAATACGGTTGCAGCTGCCAAAAGCAAGGCGCAGTAACCGTACAGTGAAGATACCTGCAATACATGTTAACTTTTGCTTGACTAACTCAATGGTTTGTGGTAACATATAAAAGCCGCATATTACAGGCTAGAAGTATGCCCAAAAGGCGAAATTCGTCTAAAAAGCATCGCCTGACAATAGCGAGACTGAAAGAAAGAGGCTCATTCAATATGTATGCTATTATTGAAACCGGTGGCAAACAATACCGCGTTGAACAAGGCGATGTTGTTTTCATCGAAAAACTGAATGTCGAAGCTGATGAGAAAATTAACTTTGAAAAAGTAATTGCAGTCGGCAAAGACGACGGACTGGTTGTCGGTGCACCTTACGTATCCGGCGCAAAAGTAACCGCGAAAGCTGTTAAAAACGGCAAAGGTAAAAAAATTACAGTTCTCACCTACAGACCAAAAAAAGACTCCAAGAGAAAAATCGGTCACAGACAGCCCTATACCAAGGTTGAGATCGAAAGCATTGCTCTGTAAGGGGAATTAAATTTATGATTTCTGCTGAATTTTGTTTTGAAAAAGGCAGATATACCGCATTCGCAGTATCGGGGCATGCCATGTTCGCCAATTATGGACAGGATATCGTATGCGCGAGTGTTTCATCTGCTTTACAGCTTACCGTCAACGGCATCACCGAGATTTTAAAGATCTCTGCTGAAGTCAAGGTGGGCGAGAACGAAATTTCGCTGAAGCTGCCGCAAGATTGCAGCGATACAGCGGCAAACACACTGATGTGTGCCTTTTGCCTGCAGCTGCAGTTATTGGCGGAAGATTACCCGAAAAGCCTTAAACTGATAATTTCGGAGGTGTAACGATATGTTAAGAATTAGCATGCAATTTTTTGCACATAAAAAAGGTGTTGGTTCTACCAAGAACGGCCGTGACTCCGAGTCTAAACGACTTGGCGTAAAACGTGCTGACGGTCAGTTTGTACTGGCTGGCAACATTCTGGTTCGTCAGCGTGGTACACACATTCACCCGGGCGAGAATGTTGGCCGTGGTTCCGATGATACCCTGTTTGCAACTGTAAGCGGCAAGGTTAAATTCGAGCGCTGGGGCAAAGACCGCAAAAAGGTCAGTGTTTACGCAGAGCAGTAATCCAATTGCATAAGCAACTAAAATCCCGAGTGTTCACTCGGGATTTTTTATTGAAAGATTTTAGCGGAGCACCACAGCAAACAGTATAGTAAAGCAGTGTATGGTAGCGCTGGAATCTGGCAGAATAGAGATAAACAATAAAGTGTTTGCGGCAATGGCTTGCTATGGTGATAAGCTCTTGTCCGAATGATCTGCGGGCATTGCCCGCTGTCGGCGGGAGCATCCCGCAGAGAGGTGAAATAATTTATGGCAGCATTTGTAGATATTGCAAGAATTAAGATCAAAGCGGGTGACGGCGGCGGCGGCGCGGTTTCGTTCCACCGCGAAAAATATGTGGCAGCGGGTGGGCCCGACGGTGGCGACGGCGGTAAAGGTGGCAACGTGGTGTTCCAGGTCGATACCAACATATCCACCCTGGCTGAGTTTAAATTCAAAAAACGCTATTTTGCACAAAACGGAGATCCGGGTACAGCAAAACGCTGCAGCGGTAAGACCGCCCCAGATCTCATCATTAAGGTGCCACAGGGCACTTTGGTAAAAGAGGCAAATACAGGGCGCATTTTGGCTGACCTTTCCACCCCTGAGCCGCAGGTTGTAGCAAAAGGCGGCAAAGGCGGTTGGGGCAACAGCCATTTCGCCACCCCTACGCGCCAGGTACCGCGCTTTGCAAAGCCGGGGCTTCCGGGTGAAGCTTTTGATGTTACGCTTGAGCTCAAGCTGCTTGCGGATGTGGGACTGGTTGGCTTCCCCAATGTGGGCAAATCCAGCTTAATCTCGGTTTGCAGTGAGGCAAAACCCGCAATCGCAAACTACCACTTTACAACGCTTACCCCTGTGCTGGGTGTGGTTCGTGTCGATGAAAACAAATCTTTTGTGATGGCGGATATTCCTGGGCTAATTGAGGGTGCGTCTGAAGGTGTAGGCTTGGGACATGAGTTTTTGCGCCATGTAGAGCGTTGCCGTTTGAATGTACATGTTGTGGATGTTTCGGGCATAGAGGGCAGGGACCCCATTGAGGATTTTGAGAAGATTAATCAGGAGCTTGTCAGCTTTAATGAGGAACTCGCAAGCCGCCCGCAAATTGTAGCTGCGAACAAATGCGACATGGCAACCGAAGAGCAGATTGCCGCGTTCAAAGAGTATATTGAGGGCAAAGGGCTACCGTTCTTCCCCATTTCTGCTGCAACAAGGCAGGGTGTGGACCCGCTGATTTATGCGGTTTCTCAGCTGCTTGATACACTTCCTCCCATCAAGATATATGAAAAAGAAGACCTTCCCCTGTCTGAACTGGAGCCAAAAGACAAACAGGCATTTGAAATTACGATAGAAGACGGTGTTTACATTGTGGATGCGGACTGGCTTGCGCCTGTATTGGGATCTGTCAACATGGATGACTATGAATCGCTTCAATACTTCCAGCGCGTGCTGCGCAACAGTGGTATTATTGATAAGCTCAATGAAATGGGCGTTCAGGACGGTGACACGGTCAGCATCCTCGACTTTGAGTTTGACTACGTGCATTAACAGGCATGGAATAAGGATGGTTTTATGTTAGATTTAGCAAAGCAGGGGAGTAACCCGAAGCTGCTCAGTCCGCTAACGCTTGCCTTTATGGGTGATGTCGTATACGAATTGATGGTGCGCGAGCAAGTTATTAGTGCAGGCAGTATGCCGCCAAATAAGCTGCACAAAAAAACGGTGGAAATGGTAAAAGCTTCTTTCCAGGCACGTGTGTATGATTTAATTGCAGATACACTACCCGAGGACGAAGCGGATATTTTACGTCGAGGGCGCAACAGCAGCGGCGTACATGCGCCTAAAAATGCCGATGTTTTAGAATACCGTAAGGCGACAGGTGTAGAAGCATTGTTCGGTTACCTGTACTTGGGCGGTAAGCTTAGCCGCATTAACGAGCTTTTTGAGCGAATTCTCACAAGTTTAGCCTCCTAAAGTCCAGTCTGATACTTGGAGCGTGCTGTATGAAAAATTTTACCGCTGTGCAGTTTAAAGTCTGGTTGACTGATATTATTTTTGATATTGTAGGTGCCTCACTATACGCTGTGGGTGTACACATGTTTACTGCACCTAACCACATTGCCCCCGGCGGTGTTACGGGTATTGCCACAATAGTCAACTATTTGTGGGGTATTCCAATTGGCACCGTATCCCTGCTAATCAATATACCGCTGCTGTTTCTTTCGTTTCAGCTTTTAGGCAAATCGATGACCGTAAAAACACTGAAAAGTGTACTGGTCATGTCGTTAGTGCTCGATGTTATGGGTATCTTTTTACCGCCATACACCAAAAACCCGCTGCTGGCAGCTTTGTTTGGCGGTGTGGGTATCGGTGCAGGGCTTGCCCTTATCTTCATGCGCGGGGCAACCACAGGTGGCACCGACATTGTCGCACGCTTGCTGCAGCGCAAATTTCCTTATCTGCCTATCGGAAGAGCAATGCTGATGGTTGACTGTGTAGTACTGATTACTTCTTCGTTTGTTTATCAGCAGTTGGAGTCAGCCTTGTATGGATTGATTACTATTTTTACCTGTTCTCGCGTGCTCGATTCCCTTTTATACGGTGTGGACGTGGGTAAAATGGTGCTGGTGATTTCCGAAAAAAGTGAGGAAATATCTAAGGTCATCATTCATGATCTTGACCGCGGGGCGACGCTGCTTGCGGGAAAAGGGGCATATTCGGGCAACGACAAATATGTTGTGCTTTCGGCTGTACGCAAAAATCAGTTTCATAAACTGAAAAATATGGTTTATGATGTAGATCCCAGAGCGTTTATCATTGTTGCCGAAGCGGGCGAAATTATGGGTGAGGGCTTTAAACCAATTCAAAGTAACCAAAAATAACAAGCAAAAAGACCGTCCGAGAAATCAATTCGGTGGCGGTCTTTTGGCTGTCACAAATCAAGCATCAAAATTAATTCAGTTTAAAAAGAGAATTATAGTTTAGTAGTTGTTAGAGTTATCTGCTCTATTGTTTGAGGTCTTATTGGAGTTCTGGTTCATGTTGTTAGAGGACGGATTGTTCGCCTTGTTGTTTGCAGAGCCGTCATTTTTCTTATTGCTTGTAGATTGATTTTTTTTGTTTTCACTGTTTTTAGCCAATTCAATCACCTCACTTCGCTACTATTATTTGTGAGCCATTCGTGATTATGCAATAATTAAGACAAATTTATACGATGGCATAAAATCATTTACTGATTTTGCGCTTTACTTCAATAGACTATGTTATAATAAAGCAAACACTGATTAAAGGCTGAATGCAACACTTTGCGATACAATCTGTAAAGCTGTTTTATGCTCTGAATTTATAATATTTAATTGTAAATTCAGCCACAAAAATATAAAAAACTTGTCAAAAGTATTGCAATTTATATACCGGTGTGGTATATAATAAAACAGGAACGATTCCTATTTATAAAATTAAAATATGAATGCTGGAGGAAATTATTATGAAAACTTTTGTATGTACCGTATGTGGGTATGTCCACACCGGAAATGCTGCCCCTGAGTTTTGCCCTCAGTGCAAAGCTCCCGCTTCAAAGTTTGAAGAAAAAACCAACTCTACTATGTCTTATGCCGATGAGCATAGAATTGGTGTTGCTGCAGGCGTAGACGCTGAGATTCTCGAGGGCTTGAGAATGAACTTTACCGGCGAATGCACAGAGGTTGGTATGTACCTTGCTATGGCCCGTCAGGCGGAGAGAGAGGGTTACCCCGAGGTAGCTGCTTGCTACACCAAGGCCGCTTTTGAAGAGGCTGAGCACGCTGCTAAATTTGCAGAGCTGCTGGGTGAGGTAGTTTATGCCGATACCAAGAAAAACCTTGAGCTGAGAGTAGCCGCTGAGCAGGGTGCTTGCGAGGGTAAGAAAAGAATCGCAACCCGTGCAAAAGAGCTCGGCCTCGATGCGATCCATGATACAGTACATGAAATGTGCAAAGACGAAGCACGCCACGGTTGTGCTTTCCAGGGCTGTCTAGACAGATATTTTAAATAGTGCTTAGATAGAAAAATGGAATAAAAGAGCTCTGATTTCAAGCCGTTTTTGGCAAGAAATCAGAGCTTTTTCAATGCACATTTGGGTGAAAATCCACCATTATGTTCGTACGAAATAAAGGTTTATATACTAAAATGATGAAGACGGCGGATGATGTTTTTACTCTGAAATTATCTGGAGTTCCTTGGTGTAATGATTCAAAATTTCACAGCCATCATCCGTGACCACTACCAAGTCTTCAATACGTACACCACCCTGCTTAGGCAGGTAAATACCTGGCTCAACGGAGAAGACCATTCCCGCCTGAAGCGGCATTTCATTGCCAATGCCAATAGAGGGAAACTCATGCCCCTCGATGCCGATATTATGACCGGTACGGTGGGTGAAATAGGGGCCATAGCCCTCTTCTGTAATAATGCCGCGTGCAACGGCGTCGATGTCACAGCATCGCATACCGGGCTTTATGGCTTCGCAGGCTGCCAGCTGGGCTTTTAATACAATGTGGTAGATTCTTTCGAATTCGTCGGAGATGTCGCCATAAAAAACAGTACGGGTCATATCCGAACAATAGCTCTGATAAGGGATACCCATATCCAAAACGATGCTGTCCCCTTTCGATAAGCGGGTGCTATCGGGACGATGATGAGCGTCGGCACAGTTTGGGCCATAGGAAACAATGGGAACCACGGCGTATCCATCCCCGCCATGGCTGCAATACAGCTCCGGTAACCGATGCGCTAACTCCAGTTCGGTAAAGTTTGGATGTATGGTAGAAATGATGTCCGCCATGGTAAGGTCGTTGATCCGTGAGGATTCCCGCAACAGACAGATCTCTTCGGCATCCTTGACCATACGCACCAAATCAACACATTCGGCGGCAAACACGACTTTGGCATGGTGCAGCCGTTGGAGCATACCCAGCAACAGGTTTGCACAAAGGCTGTTATCTACACCGATCGTTGCGCGGTCAGCAAGATGCTGCATCAAAAAATTGAGGGGATCCTGATTGTCGGAATAGCGAACTACCGGGCAGGAAATCGATTCGTTCAAATGGAAAAGCTCATTGGCAAAATAGGTACAGGTTCCTTCTGAAGTTAAAAGCAGCGCCAAAAAACGCTTGCCGGGGTGAACCCAGTGCCCGGTCAGATAAAATAGCGAAGCAGGCGAAGAGACAATCAGCTGGTCAATTTGTTTGGATTTCATATGCTCCATTACCTTTTGGATTCGGTTTAAATGCATAAAAATACTCCTTTTCGGTTCGTTTTAAAAGCTTACTGCTGTGTAACAATGATCATCCAGACCCCTTTATCAATGTTTCGGGTTGTGGCATGATAACCATTCGCTTCAAAGAAGGACAGCAAGTGATTAACATAAGGGAAAAATTCGGTGGTCATATCAGAGAGCTTCCGAAATTCCCCAGCCTGAATATAATAGTTGCGCAGTATTTGTGCATCTGCAGCATCGTAAAACATTCGATCCATTAGGACAAGTTGCCCATGGTGGTCCATCACCGAGAGCATATTGGAGATGGCGGTATACTGGTGCTTATAAGGAATGTGGTGAAGCGTGTAGGAGGACGTAACCAGATCGAATTTTGGGTTGTCGGGGAGGTCGTTTTCTAAAATATCCGCCAGCATGAACTTGATCCAGGGTAACTTTTCGCGCGCACAAAAGATCATCCTCAAGCTGTTATCCATCCCGGTAATGTGCAGATGCTTGTCCTTGGTGCCGTGCCACAGATAACATGAACCGCAGCCAACGTCCAAAATTTTGCTGTGCTTCGCCACACTATGCTCTAAAATATAGCTGCGCAGGGTATGTAGGGCTTTTTGATGCTCCGGCGTTCTCATTATGACGTTTTCGTCGTAGGAGTCTGCCAAGTTGTCAAAGTCCCAGCTAAAATCCGAGAGCTCATTGTCGTCGGTACGGACGTTGCCTTGAAAATTGATGATGGTAGTTAGGGCACTGCTCACATCATCCCCGCTGCTCAGAAAATCGTTGATACATCTTTTAAGGTTGGTTTTAGTCTCTTCAAGCTCCTGAATTTTTCGTTCGACTGTCTTTAGATGAATGTAGAAAGTCTGGTCGAAGCGGTTACTCGGGTTGCTGCTTTCATTTAAAATGGTTCGTATTTGCCCGTAGGAGAACCCGAACTCCCGCAAAAGCATAATGCATTTGATTTTTACCACATCGTCGATGGAGTAAGCACGGTAGTTGTTCTCTCCGCGCATAGGCGTGATAATGCCGTGGTCCTCATAAGTGCGTAGAAGTTTTTGGGTAACGTTCAGCTGGCTGCAAATCTTTTTCGTATTCACAATAAAACTCCTTCCGGCGGTTCGGCTTTTAAACTTTATGTTCATTATAAGTTCGCCCTATGGGCATAGTCAATACCGAATTATAAAATGAGCACAAAAATTAGGCGTGTAATCAAATAAATTTTAGATTCAAAACCAATAAATGTAATTTTAAATCTATCAAAGATGCGAGATTGTGAAAAAACTGTGGAAATTATACAACAATAAATTGGTTTATAGTGTATCTGTCCGAAAATAGACAAATTACGGCAAATAAATTGACACTGCCCCCTGGGCAGAGTTTATAATAATAAAGATGCATAAAGCTCGCCCTAGCAAATACAGTTTGTTTGTAATTGGCTGGTTGACGAGCTGATCTTCGATTAATATTTTTAAAAAGGAGCAAAGAAAATGAAAAGAATTTTGGCATGTGTGCTTGCTATAATGATAGCTGGTTCCATGGTAGCCTGCAATGGTGGTGCAGAGCCCGCCACCTCCGGTGAGGCATCTGCAGATGGAGAAAACTTTAAGATTGGTTTACTGGTGGCAACTGTTTCTCAAAACGAGGAGGAGTACCGCAAAGCAGAAGAGGTCCAGAGAAAATACGGTAAAGATCGAGTTGTAATCCAGACTTACCCGGATAACAACATGAAAGAACAAGAGACCACCATTGCGAATACGCTGGCACTGGCAGCCGACCCCGACATTAAGGCGATTGTTTTCGTGCAGGCGGTTAATGGTATCTCTGCCGCAATCGACAAGGTTCGCGAGAAAAGAGACGACATGCTGTTTGTTGCCGGAACTCCCGGTGAAGACCCTTCAATGATCGCATCCAAAGCAGATGTGGTGCTGCAGTCCAATGAAATCGACATGGGCGTCGGTATGGCGGAGCAGGCAAAGGCTATGGGTGCCAAAACCTTTATCCACTACTCTTTCCCCCGCCATATGTCCATGGAGATGCTGGTTTACCGCAGAGATGTCATCCGTAAAAAATGCGAAGAACTGGGCATTGAGTTCCATGACGCAACCGCTCCCGACCCGCAGTCGGATGCCGGTATTTCCGGTACTCAGCAGTTTATGCTGGAGGATATTCCAAGAATGGTGCAGCAGTACGGCAAAGACACAGCCTTTTATGCAACCAACTGTTCCATGCAGGAGCCTTTGATCAAATCTACGATTGATAATGGCGCTATCTATGTTATGCCCTGCTGTCCTTCCCCTTACCATGGTTTCCCGGGTGCACTGGGTATCTCCATCCCTGATGATAAAAAAGGCGACGTAGATTATGTCTGCGAAGAGATTGAAAAGAAGGTTTCTGAAAAAGGTGAGAGTGGTCGTATTTCTACCTGGAAATACCCCATGAACCAGATGTTCATTGAGTGCGGCGCGGAGTATGCCTTTGATTGGGCAAGCGGCAAAACCAACGGTAAGCAAGATTTTGAGCATATGCGCGATATCCTCAGCGCCTACCAGGGAATTGACGAAGCGAGCTTGACTGTCTATGACAATCCTAAGACCGGCATTCGTCTGGAGAATTTCTGGACTGTTATGCTACCTTATGTGAATTTCTAAGAGAATTCTTATTTTAAGCCTTAGTAAAAGCATGCAGTGCCCATGAGCCGGAACCTTTCCCGCTCGTCGGCATGAAATTTCCGTATTGTGGCTGGTTAGGTCTGTGAGAAAGCCCTATGGCTCATAGGGCTTTTTTACGTGCCTGACACTAGGAAGATATTCTCCCGTCCATTCACACAATAGAGAAATGAAAGGGGAAAAGAGGATGGAAAACAATTACATTCTTCAGATGGAAAACATCCAAAAAGAGTACTTTGGCAATAAGGTGCTAAAGGGTGTAAGCCTTTCCATAAAGCCGGGAGAGATCCATGCGCTTTTGGGGGAAAACGGCGCGGGCAAGTCCACTTTGATGAATATCCTGTTCGGCATGTCGGTAATCCACTCTACCGGTGGATTTTCCGGAAGCATCAAATCCGAAGGAAAAGAGCTTAATATATCATCGCCCAACCAGGCGATGGAACTTGGAATAGGCATGGTTCATCAGGAGTTTATGTTGATCCCGGGCTTTACCGTTGCAGAAAACATCAAGCTCAACCGCGAAATCACCAAACCAAACCCGCTGAGCTATGTGTTCGGGCCAAAAGTGCGCGTTCTGGATGTTGCCGCGATGAAAAAGGAGTCGCGCGCCTCTCTGGATGAGCTGGGTATGAATATCAGCGAGAATGCGCTGGTGTCTGGGCTGCCGGTAGGGCATATGCAGTTTGTCGAGATTGCACGCGAAATTGATAAAAAGAATATTAAGCTACTGGTATTTGATGAGCCCACCGCGGTACTTACCGAAAGCGAGGCCCAAACCCTGCTGAAAATCATGAAAGAGATTGCAGCCAAAGGGATAGCGATTATTTTCATCACCCACCGCTTGGATGAGGTCATCGAGGTTGCAGATAACGTCACCATTCTACGAGATGGCGAAATGGTAGCACAGATGCCTAAGGAGCAAACAAATGCCAAGCAGCTGGCTGAATTGATGGTTGGCCGTAAGATTGATCACATGGTAGACGCAACTGACGATAAGCGCCAGAAATCGGGTAAGACAATTCTGGAGATTAAAAATCTGAGGGTGCAGATGCCTGGTGAACAGGTTAAAAATGTATCTCTGTCGATTCAAGAAGGAGAGATCCTCGGCATCGGCGGCTTGGCCGGGCAGGGAAAAATCGGAATCTCCAACGGCATTATGGGTCTCTTTCCGGCAGAAGGAGAGGTCTATTTCGAGGGAGAAAAGATGGATTTGGCGGATACCAAGAATTCTTTGTCCCGATCCATTGCCATCGTTTCTGAAAACAGAAGAGGCAACGGATTGCTACTGGATACCTCTATTGAAGAGAATATTGTAATGACAGCGCTTAACATTAAGCATAGTTACCTCAAACGGGTAGGCCCGTTCCGTTTTCTGAACCGTAGGGAAATGCGTAAACGCAGCGAGGAGATGATTCGAGAACTGGATATTCGTTGCACAAGCCCCCAACAGATTACCAGAAGGCTGTCTGGCGGTAACCAACAAAAGGTATGTATGGCTCGTGCATTAACCACCGGCCCCAAACTCCTTTTTGTCTCCGAACCTACCCGCGGCATTGATATCGGTGCTAAAAAAATTCTGTTGGAATACCTGCTCAAGATCAATCGCGAAGAAGGTGTCACCATTGTCATGACTTCTAGCGAGCTGGCTGAGCTGCGTTCGGTATGTGACCGCGTCGCCATCATTTACAACGGAAAGGTAGAAGGCGTTCTGTCTCCGTTTGACAGCGATGCAGACTATGGCTTGATGATGGCAGGAAACTACGATAAATATAAGAAGGAGGTAGAATAAGTTGACCTCTGTGAAGAATTTAGTTGCAAAGATAGGAACCGCCCGCCTGATTATCATTGCGTTTTTTCTCTTCCTCTGTGCAATGATTGGCGTATACGATATCCCCATGGCAATGACCGCCACCGATGTCCTGGTGAGGTTTGGTATGCACACAACTTTGGTGCTTTCAATGGTTCCGGGCATTGCCTGCGGAATCGGTTTGAATTTCGGTTTGCCGCTGAGCATCGTCTGTGGACTGCTGGGTGGCCTAATCGCTCTGGAAATGGGACTTACAGGCTTTCCGGCCTTTATCATAGGCATTTTAATTTCTATTCCGTTTAGCGTTGTGGTCGGCGGACTTTACGGAATGTTGCTCAACAAGGTTAAGCGCTCGGAGATGATGGTTGCTACCTATATGGGCTTCTCCGTGATCTCTCTGATGTGTATTTCGTGGGTTACTCTCCCGTTCAACGCCCCCGAACTGGTATGGCCAATTGGTAAGGGATTGAGGACTACGATTGATGTATCAGAAAAATATGGACAACTGCTGGATAATTTCTTGGCAATAAAAATCGGCGAGCATTTTTCCATCCCCACCGGATTAATTTTATTTGCTCTGCTAATGTGCCTAATTGTATGGCTGTTTTTCCGTAGCAAAACCGGCGTTATTATGCGCGCGGCAGGTGAGAACCCCGATTTTGCCAAGGCGAATGGCATTAATGTAGATCGTTACCGCATTGGTGGTACCATTTTCTCCACGGTGCTGGGTGCAGTCGGTATTATTGTTTATGCCCAGAGCTTTGGTTTCTTCCAGCTCTATCAGGCGCCGATGATGATGGGCTTTGCAGCAGTCGCCGCGATTTTGATCGGTGGCGCCAGTGCAAAAACTGC
Organism: Hydrogenoanaerobacterium sp.; assembly: GCF_032017025.1. Lineage (NCBI taxonomy): Bacteria > Bacillati > Bacillota > Clostridia > Eubacteriales > Oscillospiraceae > Hydrogenoanaerobacterium > Hydrogenoanaerobacterium sp. The sequence goes on along the minus strand of NZ_DALZQO010000001.1, from coordinate 204,728 downwards.
CAGCATCAGCAATGTACTCATCGGCACCTTTTTATTCCAAGGAGTTTTGACGTTGGCAATGCCAGTGGCAAACAAGGTCGCTCCTGATGGGAATCTGGCGGAAATTGTCCGCATCTTGGTGAGCAACGGCATTATTATCTACGCATTGACAAAGGTAAAGAGAGGTGAATAAAATGACCCCATTGCAAAATAAAAAAACAAATAACCAGTTTAAGGATAGCTTTACCCACTTTTTATCGCAGAATATGGTCGTCATCGTATTCCTCGTACTTGGTGTTGGCGGCTTCTTTCTTTCCAAACAGCCGCTGTCCTTTGTCTTGGAGGAATTGGTTAACCGATTCGCGCGTAATACCTTTTTGGTACTCTCCCTAATTATTCCGGTAGTAGCCGGTATGGGGTTAAACTTCGGAATCGTAATCGGTGCCATGGCAGGGCAGATGGCAATTATATCTGCCGTGCACTGGGGCTTTACAGGTTTTGGCGGCTTTTTGCTGACGCTGCTGCTCAGCATGCCTTTCGCCATTTTGTTTGGTTACTTAACCGGTAAGATATTAAACAAAACCAAAGGCAATGAAATGATTACCACTATGATTTTAGGTTTCTTTGCAAACGGTATTTACCAGTTTATCTACCTGTTTCTGGTAGGCAGAGTCATCCCAATGGAAAACCCGGTTATGATGATCAATTCCGGTGCCGGCATTAAGAACACAGTCGATCTGACCGGAACACTGAAATATTCTCTGGACGGATGTTTGAAGCTGTCGATGGACAAAACCGTGACAATCGTGCTGGCGGCAGTAATCACATTGGCAGTCTTCCAAATTGTGCGCCATCTTTTAAAAATCAAGCGGGATGGTGTTTCCGTAAGTCAAAAGCTTTTAATCAAGAACATCGCAATGGTGGTTTTGAGCATTGCATTCCTGGCTTTTGTGGCATCTAACCGCAAGTTTAAGATGATGCTCGCTTTCGTAGACATCCCGGTGGCAACTATGGCAGCAATTGCACTGCTGTGTCTGATTAATGTCCTGATTATGCGCATCAAGTTGGGTCAGGATTTCCGTACAATTGGGCAGAATGGGGCCGTTGCGCAGGTGGCGGGCATTAATGTAGACCGCACCCGCATTATCGCCATCATTCTTTCCACCATCTTTTCTGCATGGGGTCAGATCATCTACCTGCAGAATATCGGTACCCTTAACACCTACGCCAGCCATGAGCAGGTGGGAACCTTTGCGGTAGCTGCCATTGTGGTAGGTGGCGCATCGGTGGCCAAGGCAACGAACAAACAAGCCATTATCGGTGTGTTGCTGTTCCATCTGCTGTTTATCGTATCCCCTCTCGCGGGCAAGGAACTGTTCAACGACCCGCAGATCGGCGAATATTTCCGCGTATTTATTGCGTACGGTGTCATCAGCGTATCTTTGGCGCTGCATGCATGGAAAGTAATGGCTAATAACAAAAAACAGGAGCGGTTAATTTAGTGCAAATGAAATTTGACGACGCCTTCGGTCAGCAGATCGACCAATGGATTGCCTGGAATAAGGATGAAATGGTAGAACAAATCATTCGACTGGTGAGCTGCAAAAGTGTCCGATCGGCTCCGGATGGAGAATATCCCTTTGGCAGAGAGGTCGCATCGGCACTGGATATTGCCCTGCAGCTGGCATCAGAAGCCGGGCTGGAGACCGTAAATGATGCGTATTACTATGGTCTTGCAACCCTTCCGGGAACTGGGGAAAAAAAGCTCGGCATGTTCGCTCATCTGGATGTAGTGCCTGAGGGCAACGGATGGTTTCAAGACCCCTATCAGGCAGACATCCGCGACGGATATCTGGTAGGACGTGGCGTGGGCGACAACAAAGGCCCCGCTATAGCAGCTCTTTATGCTATGAAGTTTTTGAAGGAGCATAAAATTTCGCTGGAAAAAACAGTGCAGTTATATCTTGGTTGTGCTGAGGAATCGGGCATGGAAGATATCGTATATTACACCTCGCGTAATACGCCGCCGGATTTTTCCTTCACTCCCGACGTTTCCTTTTCCGTCAGTTACGGGGAAAAAGGAATCCTTGAAATGGAGGTTCAAGCAGAGCTGGAATGTCCATGCTTGTTGCAGCTTCAAGGCGGTCAGGCGTCCAATGTGGTGGCAGCCGAAGCGTTTGCGGTAATTAGCAATCCCACTCCTGAGACGGTGGAGGTGCTAACCGGGCTGGAGCGAGTCACTCTTTGTACACAGGATGAAAATCTGCTTGTAAGTGCTCAAGGTGTCGGAAAACACGCTGCCTTCCCAGAAGGTTCGGTCAATGCGGTTGCTATTTTGTGCGCAGCATTGGCAAAGGTTAAGCAGCTGGGAACTCCGACACAGGAAAAGCTCGGGAGCGTCGCCTGTTTACTGGAAGATTTTTATGGGGCATCGCTTGGAGTTCCCTATGAAGACAAAGCTTCCGGAAAACTGACGCATACCTGCGGCATCCTGCGCATGGCAGATGGGAAGCTGGAGTTGGATTTCAACATCCGTTACCCGATTGAGGCTCCTGTGCAGGAGATGAAACAGCGCCTGCAGGAACAGTTTAGGCTGGCCGGTTTCCACATTACCAAGCTTAGCAATAACCCTCCGGCCTATGTGCCCTGCGACAGCCTGGAGGTGCAGGCACTCAACGAAATTTGCAACCATACGCTGGGGACTGATTTAAAACCCTATACCATGGGCGGGGGAACCTATGCCCGCAAATTGCCTAATGCGGTTGGCTACGGACCGGGGCGCAATGACAGACCAAGGCTTTTTGGCAGCGGCCATGAGCCGAATGAATGTATTCTCATAGAAGATTTAGAAAATGCAGTGAAGATTTACATTCAGGCTTTGCTTGCACTCGACAAGATTGTCTGACCGGATAGCGGACACTTGGCAAAAGGTATGGCATACATACTTTACTGTAAATAAAAACAAATTTTAGGAGGAATTACCAATGGCAATTAAACACAATCAACCAAAGTATACCGATTTTACAACTCTACAGATCAGAGGCGCGGTTGAGCATCGTGCAACCTGGATGGCACTTCTGCTGGAGGAAGCAAGAAAAGGAAATATGGATTTCGAGAAGATCGGCAGAGCTGCAATCAGAAAGTGCGGGAATATTCATGCTGCAACATACAAAGCTCAGTGCGAAGATCCTACCAGCGCGGCAGATTTTGCAACAGCGTTTTTCCACGAGCAGGGCAGCAAAAATATGGAGATTACTGTTCTGGAAAAAGACCATGACCATGCAATCGCTGAATTCAACCAGTGCCCGCTGGTACAGGCTTGGGAGAAACTGGGCTACGAGGGAAAAGACCTGGAACTGCTCTGTGACATCGCTATGGATGGCGACCGTGGTATTGCCGAGAGCATGGGGCTGAAACTGGATATCGAAAAAACCATTGCCAAAGGCGATGGTGTATGCCGTCTGCACTTCCACAAATAGTCTTTATAAATGGCAAAGCCGCTGTCAGAGTTTTGACAGCGGCTTTTATCGTGTTGAAATCGATTTTTTAAAGGTGCAATTAAGTAATTGAAACAGCACCCACAAGATGCTGTCATACCAACCAGGGTTTATTTCTTAAAACCAGTTGTCAAGTGATGAACACTCACCATCAAAAATAAATAGGTTGCGATGCTTTGCTGTTTTTTTGTTGACAAAACATTTTACTCGTGCTAAACTAACCGAGGAATAAAAGGGAATGAGGTTCTCCCTTGGCAAACGCCAAAACCGCTTTTTAAGCTGATGACTTCTGTGATTTTTATCGCAGAAATTGTCAGCTTTTTTATTTCTGCGCAGGAGGATTTTTTATGTTAACAAGTCTTGCATTCATTTTTCTGCTGGGGCTGTTGTTTGGTTCACTGTTTAGGCGCTTAAAACTGCCGCCACTGCTGGGAATGCTGCTTACTGGAATGCTACTGAGCCCTTACGCACTGAATCTGCTAGATAGTTCAATTCTGGCCATTTCTACCGACCTGCGGCAGCTTGCGCTAGTAATTATTCTAACACGTGCGGGGCTGGCACTGGATGTAGCAGAGCTGAAAAAGGTGGGAAGACCCGCTGTTTTAATGTGCTTTGTTCCGGCGCTGTTTGAAATTGCGGGCGTAATACTTCTTGCTCCGCCTTTGTTGGGAGTTACAATTCTAGAGGCTGCCATAATGGGTACGGTTGTTGCTGCGGTCTCGCCTGCAGTGGTGGTGCCGCGCATGCTGCGGCTGATTGAAACGCGCTACGGTACCAATAAGGGTATTCCACAGTTGATTATGGCGGGTGCATCGGTGGATGATGTCTTTGTCATCGTGCTGTTCACCTCGTTTACAGGGCTTGCAGGTGGCAAAGAATTCTCAGCTACATCACTTGTACAGGTTCCGGTATCCATCTTAACGGGGCTTGCAGTAGGCATTGTGGCGGGGCTGTGCCTTTCGGTGTTATTTCGCCGCCTGCGTATCCGCGATTCTACCAAGGTTATTATCCTGCTCAGCATATCGTTCTTGCTGATGGCTTTGGAGAGGCAGCTTGGTACGGTTGTACCGTTTTCGGGTTTGTTGGCGGTAATGAGTATGAGTGCGGCAATTCTGCAAACCTGCCCGACACTCGCGCCGCGGCTTGCCGTCAAATTTTCAAAGCTGTGGGTAGGGGCTGAAATATTATTGTTTGTTCTGGTGGGGGCTACAGTTGACCTCCGCTATGCGCTGTCGGCAGGGGGAATGGCGGTACTGGTTATTTTAGGAGCACTGATGCTTCGTATGCTCGGTGTATGGTGCTGCCTGCTCAAAACAGCCCTCAATGTAAAAGAACGAATTTTTTGCATGTTGGCCTACCTGCCAAAGGCTACGGTGCAAGCAGCAATCGGAGCGATACCGCTTTCGATGGGGCTGCCATGTGGGCAGCTTGTATTGACAGTGGCGGTACTCTCAATTCTTATTACTGCACCGCTCGGTGCAATTGGCGTGGACAAGAGCTACCGCCGATTATTGCAGGGCCCTTAAAAAGTGTGATACGTCACAGTACAGATTTGATATATTTCGTCCCTGCCCCTCATATATTGGTGATGAGACAAAAATCAGTTGGGGGAGTGGCTATGTTTGTAAAATCCTATAAAATATCAAGCAGGCGGCTTTTGGGCCTGGGCATTATGTTTGTGGCGGTAATTGCGCTGTTAGTATATGGCATTGGGCTGCGCATTTCAAGCACCGACGCAAAAGTTGAGCTGGAGACCAGTACGAAAATCAGCAAAAATGCCTCCAAAGGGGTGGCGAAAACCGAAAAAGACCGCCATACGTTTATCTCGCAGTTCGGCTGGCAGGTGGAAGAAGAAGCGGAGGAGATTGCGGAAATTGTAATCCCCGAAAAGTTTGACGAAGTGTATGACCAATACAACAATTTACAGAAAAAGCAAAACTTTAACCTCGAAAAACACAAGGGCGAGCGCTGCAAACGTTATACCTATAAAATTACAAATTACCCCGATTACCCCGACAATGCGCGGATTAATATCTTAGTGCTGCAGGGGAAAGTGATTGGGGGCGACGTTTGTTCTACCGAGTTGAATGGCTTTATGCATGGCTTTGCGGCTAACTCCGCTGCAATGGAAACCGTCAAGGAGCTGCCGTTACCCGACGAGGAGACTGCGGTGACTGAGCAGCCCTTGGGTGGGGTGCTGGCTCAATCTTCCTCTGAAGAGGAAGTGATAGCAGACCCCTCTGCCGAACCGCCGGTTGAGGATACCATGACACAGGATCTTGCTGAAATCATGAAAGCGTTGCAAGGGGAGGAGTAATTCTATAAAAGGTGCGCAAAAGCGTGCCTTTTTTTATTTTTTATGGTATACTCATATGCAGTAATTTAAGAAATGAGTGTATCAAATGGTAAAAGATTTAACTACCGGCGCGCCATCAAAGGTGATTGCTGCATTTGCAATCCCAATGGTAATCGGTAATTTGTTTCAACAGCTCTACAACGTTGTGGACTCCATAGTTGTAGGGCGTTTTGTTGGCACAGAAGCGCTGGCAGCGGTAGGTTCTTCGTTTACACTAATGGTGTTTCTCACCTCGATTTTGCTTGGGCTTTGCATGGGAGCGTCGGTGGTGTTTTCACAATTTTTTGGGGCGAAAAACTTTGAGGATCTGAAAAGCAGTATTTCTACATCCTTTATTTTTATTGGTGTGACATCGCTGGTGCTCAGCGTGCTGTCAATCGTCTTTGTAGATGGCATCATCACACTTATGAATGTACCCGCCGAACTGGTGGAGGACACAAAAAGCTACTTACTTATCATTTTTAGTGGAATTTTTTTCACGTTTTTATACAACTGGGCGGCGGGGCTGCTGCGTGCGCTGGGCAACTCAAAAATACCCTTGTATTTTCTTATTCTCGCAGCACTTACAAACGTAGTGCTCGACCTTGTATTTGTCATCAACTTTCAGATGGGTATTGAGGGTGCGGCGATTGCAACGGTGATTGCGCAGTTGTTATCGGCGGTTTTATGCCTAATTTACTGTATCAAAAAGATTGATTTTTTAAGCTTTAAATTAAGAGAAATTACCTTCAGCAAACGCATCTTTCGTTTGACCGCAAGCTATTCGCTGTTAACTTCGGTACAGCAATCTGTTATGAACTTCGGTATTCTGATGATACAGGGGCTGGTCAACTCATTTGGTGCGACCACAATGGCTGCGTTTGCGGCGGCAGTTAAGATTGATTCGTTCGCCTACATGCCGGTGCAGGATTTTGGGAATGCTTTTGCCACTTATATTGCACAGAACAAGGGTGCGCAAAAGCAGCAGCGAATTCGTGAGGGCATTAAGGTGAGCATACTGCTGATTACCGTATTTTGTCTGGTGATTTCAGCTTTGGTATGGCTGTTTTCCGATCAGCTGATGCTGATTTTTGTGCGCCCAACCGAGACAGCCGTTATTGCCATTGGCGGGCACTACCTGCGCGTGGTAAGCGCATTTTATTGCCTCATTGGTTATCTGTTCCTTTTCTACGGTTTGTACCGCGGGCTGGGCAACGTAACAATGTCTATCGTGCTGTCCGTTATTTCTCTTGGCACACGTGTAACGCTTGCATACGCGCTGGTACCTTTTCTAAAGCTGGACGGTATCTGGTGGGCTATCCCTATCGGCTGGGCTTTTGCTGATATTGTTGGTACGGTTTACTACAAAAAGGTTCAAAGTAAAATTCCGCTGGGGGGTACCCTATGAAACCCGAACGATTGGACAAGCTGCTGGCGGCACAATCCACCTTTTCGCGCAAGGACGTAAAAGCCATGGTGCGCAAGGGCTTGGTGAGTGTCAATGGCTTAGTGGTGAAATCGGCAGACCTGAAAATCGATATGGAGAAGGACAAGGTATCGCTTTGCGGTGAGCCGGTTTCAATCTCAAAATACAGCTATATTATGATGAATAAGCCGGCTGGGGTGGTTTCTGCCACCCGCGACAACAGGGAGCGTACGGTAATTGACCTTGTTCCTCAGGAGCTGCTGCGTGACGGATTGTTTCCTGCCGGCAGGCTGGATAAGGATACGGTTGGCTTTCTACTCATCACCAACGATGGCGATTTTGCTCATCGTATTCTTTCGCCAAAAAACCATGTACCTAAAACCTATATTGCACAACTGGACCAGCCGATTGATGAAGAAATTATGGTAAAGTTTGAAGAGGGCTTCGCGCTCGACCTCAACACCGACTGCAAGCCTGCACGCCTTAAAATACTTGAAACAGGCAAGCGGGAGTTGGTTGAGGTGATTCTCATTGAAGGTATGTACCACCAAATCAAACGGATGTTTGAGCATTTTGGGCGCAAGGTGGTTCATTTGCAGCGCATACGCATGGGCGCACTTTACCTTGATGAATCGTTAGCCCCGGGTGAATGCAGAGAGCTCACTCAAGATGAGCTTAAACAGATTACGACAAAAATTTAACATTTGTAATTATTACAAAAATATTAACCGATGTTGGATGAAACAAGGAACAAAAGGGTTGTTTGTTCACATTTTTCTCATAAAAATAGTTTAAAATGGGTACTTAGGATGATACTAGAAAAAAAAATTGCAGATTTCGCACATTCATCCACAACTTTTTTTGTTTATTGTGTTGCAAATTGACAAAATATTCGGTAGAATAAATATGATTGGCAATCATGACAGCGAATGGCTTTCGGCAATTTGCCGAATATAATAAGCAAAGAGGGGATTTTTATGTCGAACAGACTGTTTCAAGGCGTAATCCATCAAATGCGAGATTCCATTGACAGAATAGTTGGTGTGATCGACGATTCGGAGACAATCATCTCCTGCAGTGACCTGACCAGAATTGGCGAGAAGGCAGAGCTTGCATCCTTTGAAAATATGGATATCAGCGATACCTTCACCAAAGACGGCTTTACCTACAAGCCTTTTGGCAGTAGAATTAAGCCGGAGTATGTAGTGTTTGTGCAGGGGAACGATGAGATTGCTTCCAAGTTTTGCAGCGTTCTTGCAATTTCATTGCTCACAATCAAGCAGTACTACGATGAAAAGTATGATAGAAACAACTTTATCAAAAACGTCATTCTGGACAACATTCTTCCCGGCGATATCTTTGTAAAGGCAAAGGAGCTGCACTTTAACACCGATGTATCCCGCGCGGTACTTCTCATTCGAGTCGTCGCGGCGAACGACATCTCCTCCTTTGACGTCATCCAGAACCTGTTCCCCGATAAGCAAAAGGATTTTGTGTTCAACATCAGCGAATCGGATATTGTTCTGGTCAAAGAGATTAAAACGGGCATTGCAGTGAAAGATCTCGAGAAGCTTGCACGCTCCATTGTAGATACACTGGGCGGCGAGTTCCACACCCGCGCAATTGTGGGCATTGGCACCTCGGTGGACGGCGTTAGGGATCTTGCGCGTTCGTTCAAAGAGGCACAGGTTGCGCTTGAAGTCGGTAAAGTGTTCGATACCGAAAAATCCATTATCAGCTATGACAATTTAGGTATTGCGAGACTCATCTATCAGTTGCCTACAACTCTGTGCGAGATGTTCTTGCGCGAGGTGTTCAAAAAGGGCTCGATTGAAAGTCTGGATCAGGAAACCCTGTTCACAATCCAGAAGTTCTTCGAAAACAACTTGAACGTTTCTGAAACCTCCAGAAAACTGTTTGTTCACAGAAACACCCTCGTTTATCGTCTGGAAAAGATCAAGAAGCTGACGGGCTTAGACTTGAGAGAATTTGACCATGCAATTATTTTCAAGGTTGCACTTATGGTTAAAAAATACCTAACAGCCAATCCAATCAAATATTAAAGGACTTTTTTAGCGAGTTTTTGACCTCCAAGGCGGTATTATGCCATTTTGGAGGTTTAAAAATGGCAGTCCTGATTAGAGGGCGGTGTGCAAGTGATAAAATTTACCAATGTGTCTAAAACCTACAAAAACGGCACAGTGGCTCTAAAGGACGTAAATTTAGAGATCCAAGACGGAGAGTTTGTTTTCATCGTGGGCTCATCGGGCGCGGGCAAATCCACGCTTATCAAGATGTTGCTGCACGAGGAGGTTCCCACCTCGGGTGAGGTTGAGGTCAACGGCTTTAAGCTTTCTAAAATGAAACGCCGGCAAATTCCAAAGTTTCGCCGTTCGCTTGGCGTAGTGTTTCAAGACTTCCGGTTAATTCCGAGTATGAATGTATTTGACAACGTAGCATTTGCGTTGCGCGTCACTGACGTATCCCCCCGCGACATCCGTCGCCGTGTTCCTTACATTTTAGGGCTGGTGGGGCTTGGTTCTAAGGCAAAATGTATGCCCGACCAGCTTTCGGGCGGTGAACAGCAGCGTGTCGCACTAGCGCGTGCACTGGTCAACAACCCTCGTCTTATTATTGCGGACGAGCCTACCGGCAATATCGATCCCGAATTATCTTATGAAATCGTCGACCTTTTGAACGAGATCAACAACGTTGGCACAACTGTAATCATGGTAACACATGAGCACGATTTGGTGGCGCAGTTTAACCGCAGAGTTCTGACAATTGAGCATGGGCATATTATTGCTGACGATTTGGAATGGAGGCAATAATATGAGAGGAAGTAGTTTTGGGTACTTATTAAAGGATGGCTCGAAAAATGTTTGGGTGAACCGGCTGATGTCGCTTGCATCCATTGGCGTTTTGACCGTTTGTATGTTGCTTATTGGTTCTTCTGTGCTGCTGAGTGTAATATGAACAGCATAGTGGGCTACGTAGAGGATCAAAACGAAATTGTGATTGTGCTTAACGACGATATGTCGCAAAGTGAAATCGATGAATTTGACGCCGAGCTGAACAAGGTCGACAACCTTATGAACATTGTGTTTGTCTCAAAAGAGGAGGCATTCGAAACCGAGAAAGAAAAACTCGGCGAGGCGGGTGAACTTCTCCGTGAAGACGACAACTTTTATCCGAATACCTACCGTGTTAAAATCAATGATCTTTCGCGTTTAAGAAATACGGTCAAGGATATCGAAGGCATGGAAGGTGTCGATTCCGTGAAGGCACCGACTGAAATTGCGGAAACGCTTACCAGCATTAAAAAGTTGGTAATTCTGTTTGGCATGGGCATTGTAGTGCTCTTAATCGGCGTTACTTTGATCATTATTGCAAATACCATTAAAATTACCGTATTTAATCGCCGTAAAGAAATCAGCATTATGAAATACGTGGGCGCAACCGATCTTTTTATCAAGTTTCCTTTTATGATAGAGGGCTTGATTTTGGGCTTAGTTTCTGCAATTTCTGCGTATTTTATCTTGTGGGGCGGATACAATTATCTGCTCGACTGGCTGACACAAAATCCATCCACTTGGATTCAGTCGATCAACGGCAGCATTATTCCATTCCAGCAGCTTGGGCTCAAGTTATTTGGTGGTTTTGCAGCCGGAGGCATTGGCATTGGTGTTGTAGGCAGTATGATTTTTGTACGTAATTATTTGAAAGTGTAGCGGGTTCTTGTTTGTGCACAGTTTCCAATTTCAAACATTTAGTGAAAATGTGCAACAAAATTGCCCCAAATCATCACTGATAAAAGAGGAAAGGACGTGCTACTGAAAAGATGAGAAAAAATTTGTGGAAAAGGGTCGCGGCAGCCGCAGTTTGTCTTACTGTGCTGGTCGTAGCACAGGCTGCCCCCTTTCAAGCAGCAGATGACTCCTATAAGGATGAAATCAACGATCTGAATGGTAAAATATCGGCTCTTAAAAAGGAGCAGGCAGCAATTCAGGCGGACATCGATAAGGCGAAAAATGACAAATCAAAAAAAGAAAAAGAAAAGAAACAGCTTCAAAATCAGGTTTATCTAGCTCAGCAGGAAATCGAGCTTCTCACCAGCCGTATTGGTACCCTAGAAGGCAATATTGCACAGAAGGAGAGCGAGATTAAGGACAAGCAAGCGCAAATTGATGCAAACTATGAACAGTTTAAGCAACGTATGCGTGCCATGTATCTCAACGACGACTCAACTGTGCTGGGTGTTGTGTTCGGTGCGGATTCTTACTCCGACTTCCTCACCCGCACCGAGATGCTGCAGCGAACCTCTGCACATGATAAAAAGATGATTGATGAGCTGCTCGAAGCAAAGCGTGCCATTGAGGAGGCTCTTGCAGAAATTCAGGCAAATAAAGCGCAGGTGGAAGAAGATAAATCTGACATGAGCGCACAGAAAGCAAACCTCGCTGTAAAAGTACAGGAGGTTGCAAAGCAGGAGATGCAGCTTGCCGACCTGCAAAAAGAATTTGAAGCGCAGAAGGCACAGAAGCAGAAGGAAGAGAAAGAGGCACAGGCTGAAATTCAGCGTATCTACGCTGAAAATGAGTCGATCGGTGATTACGTCGGCGGCGATTTTCAGTGGCCTGTTACCGGTTTTAGAACCATCACCTCTCGTTTTGGCTGGCGTTTCGGCGGCAGTGACTACCACACCGGTATCGATATTGCGGGCAGAAACTCTTCGGGCTCGGCAATCTTCCAGCAGCCCATTCGCGCAGCAAACGCCGGTAAGGTAATCTATGCTTCCAACTCCTATACCCCAGGCAGGGGCTACGGACGATATGTCATCATCGACCACGGCGGCGGCATGTCCACTCTGTACGGGCATCAGAACAGCGTATACGTCAGCGTGGGCGACTATGTTGCACAGGGTGAAACCATCGGCGAGGTTGGCACCACCGGCTGGAGCACCGGACCGCATCTTCACTTTGAAATCCGTAAGAACGGTACGGCGGTAAACCCTGCAAACTACTTTAATATTTAGACATTTTATGCGGCAACTATCAGAGGCTTTTATAAACTTTCATGATTTGCTTATTTCTGCTGCAAGGGCAAATGCCCTTGCAGCAAAATACTCGGCAATGTTCCGTTTTCAAAGAAGCCTTAGACAGATTGGAGTAATCAGATGAATAAAAAGGTATCAATCGGCGCCTTGTTCACGCTGATGGCGATTGTAGCTGCGGTAACTTTCTCGATGACCATGGTTTTTTCCATGAGCGTGTTTAACGACAAGGTATACAACCTGAAGGAAAGAGAAGCAATCTACAGCAAGCTTTCGGAAATCGATAAAATCTTCCGTACCAATTACGCGGGGCAGGTTGACGACAAGCTTTTGATGGACGCATTGTCCTCCGGTTACGCAAAGGGCAGCGGAGACGCGTATGCAAAGTATTACACGGCCGAAGCCTATAAGAAAGAATCGCAGACAGCCGAGGGCAGAATTGTAGGTATTGGTGTTGTCACCGAGAAAGACCCCAGCGGCTATCTTGTCATCACCAACATTTACCCCGGTTCCACTGCGGAGTCATCGGGGCTGAAAGTCGGCGATTTGATCATTAAGATAGACGATACCGAGGTTAAAGCCGAGAACAGCGCGCAGATGCAGGAGATGCTGCAAGGCGAGCCCGGCACAAAAATCAATTTGACGATTCGACGTGACAGCGAGGATAACAACTTTGAGGTTACCAGACGTTATGTTGATATTCCGTCGGTTTTTCCAAAGATGCTGGAGGGCAACATTGGCTATCTGCGGGTTTCGAATATTTCCGATACAACAGACGAGCAATTTATCAAGCAGCTTGAAAAACAGCTTGATCAGGGTGCGAGATCGTTTATCATCGATTTCCGTAACAACGGCGGTGGCATTTTCGATTCCGCTGTCAAAATTCTCGATCGCATTTTGCCGGCTCAGCCCATTGTAACGGCAACGTATAAAAACGGCAAAACCGTGCAGACTGAAACCAACGACTCCAAGGCACTGAATATGCCCATTGTTATTCTTACCAACGAAAAAACCGCCCGTGAGGCCGAGATCATCGCACAGGTGCTCAAAGATTACGGCAAGGCAAAAACAGTTGGAACCAAAACAATGGGTAAGGGCACCAAACAGGATGTCATCAAGCTTACCGATGGCTCGGCGATTATACTCACCACCGCTGTGTATAAAACCCCAAACAGCGAAAGCTTTAATCTGGTGGGTGTTAAGCCTGATTACGAGGTGAAGCTTTCAGCTGAAGAGGAGAAGGCTTTTTCCACGCTCGATGAAAATACCGACCCGCAGATGAAAAAAGCCGTTGAAGTAGTTCAGGGCTTGCTCAGGGCAGCAGAGGAATCCGTATCAAGCGAGGCTGCAACCGATGAATCCTCATCCAGCAAAGCATCCGCTGAAAAATAGCAACAGTAAAACTTAATCACTAGGCTGCCGCGCAGGTGTTTTGCGCGGCAGTCATATTTTTTATTCTGCGCGGCATATGATGTTTCAAACGGCATAAAAGGCGGGTGAGCGGTTTGTTTGCAGTGCTGCGCATAGAAAAACAGCAAGATGAAGGCATATTTGCCCGACTTTTGCATAGAATGAAACAACGTAAAATGAAAGCAGAAGCAGTAGACACTCCGTTTGGCAGCTACGCACTGCTCACCGCCCAAAGCATGCAGGTGGATTGGGACAAGGTTGATGCACTTTGCGGGCGTGCAGGCAGGAACCTGGTGCTGCCCCGCCAGCTCAGCATTCCGGAGGGCTATGCCCTTCGCCGTTTTGTACCCACCGCATTGACCCTGCGGGTACTGTGTAACACCTGCGTTGAGATTATCCGCCACAGCAAGCTGCCGCTTTACCGCAAAATAGTCACCCTGGTTGACCCCATGGCGCATTACATTGATTTTGTGCCCGAGCTATTATACCACTGCATTACCGTCAAGGTTGCAACCTCACAGGTTGAACGCTACAATCTTCTTTCTGAGCAGCTGATGGAGGAGCTCGGTGCGAGCATTGTGGTGACCGACAGTTTAGACAACTTTGACAGCTCGATACTGGTGGTGTGCCCGGGTGATGAGGGACTGGACAAAATTGTGACGAATGCACCGGTACTTACGGCAGGCAATATAGACATACCGTCGGTGTGCAAACTTGTGGGCGACATGCAAATTCAGCCACGCGGCGAGCTGGCAGCTTACGTGCCAAAGGGGATTACCCCGCTTGATTTTGCCGGTGCCCTGTATGAGCTTAGCGGTTGGCAGGGTGCAACCAAGCTTACCGCACATACTCTGCGCTGCAAAGACAATCTACTGCATCCCTCAGAGATTGCAAAATATCTCGAGCAAAACGATTCCCAAAAACCCCATTATTATCCAAATATTACAACACGGGCTTGACATTGAGCAGACGCTCGACTATAATAGAAAGAACTTGGTAACCCGTAAAAGTTTGTTTTGCGGGTTACCAACGGCAATTTAGCCGTATTATTCTGTGGTTGTCGAGGTCGGTATCACCCCGGAAAGGAAGATTGAAATTGGCAAAAGAGATAATTCTGACAGAAGAAGGCCTAAAAAAGCTCCAGGAGGAGTTTGAAACGCTAAAAACAGTTAAGCGTAAAGAGGTTGCTGAAAAAATCAAGGTCGCACGCGGCTTTGGCGATCTTTCCGAGAACAGCGAATACGACGAAGCGAAAAACGAGCAGGCAATTGTAGAAGCACGTATCGCCGAGGTAGAAGCAATGCTCAAGATTGCCCGCGTGCTGGACGAGGATGAAATAGCACATGATACCATAAGTGTTGGTTCTAGGGTCAAGCTGAGAGATTTAGAGTTTGATGAGATTGAAGATTACTATTTGGTGGGCTCCACCGAGTCTGACCCATTGAACAACAAGGTTTCGGATGAATCACCCTTGGGTAAGGCACTGCTTGGTAAAACAATTGGCGATAAAGTTAGTGTTGATGCCCCCAGTGGCACAGTACCGTATGAGATTCTTAATGTTACCAGATGATGAGACTGTAAGGATATACGAAATGCGGGCTATGGACTATAGCCTGCATTTTTGAGGTTATGTCAAGTGAAAAAGAACGTCTGTCTGCAAGCAGCCTTGCTGCCTTGTACGCGGGCAAATGGAGGTTAAATAAATGCAGGAAAACCAGAACGTTAACACCCCGGAAGAAAATGAAGAACTAAACGAGCAGCAGCTTTCAGAAATTTTGCAAATTCGCCGCGGCAAGCTTACAGATATGCAAGGTGCCGGCAACGACCCTTTTAAAATGACAACCTACGATACCACTGCTTACGCGCAAGATATTGTGGACAAGTTTGACGAATACGAAGAAAAAGAAGTTCGCGTCGCGGGCAGAATTATGTCTTGGCGCGACATGGGCAAGGCTGCGTTTATGGATTTGCGCGATGCCTCCGGACGCATTCAGCTCTACGTAAAAATTGACGTGGTAGGGGAAGAAACTTACGAGAACCTGCATAACTATCTTGATATCGGCGATATTGTCGGTGTTGACGGTATTGCGTTCCGTACACGACGCGGTGAAATTTCGGTCAAAGCGCATGCAGTTACCATACTCTCAAAATCTCTGCTGCCTTTGCCTGAAAAATGGCATGGCCTCAAGGATACCGATATGCGCTTTCGCCAGCGCTATGTGGATCTTATCGTAAACCCGGATGTACGTGACGCGTTTGTAAAACGCTCTAAAATCATCACCGAAATTCGCAACTATTTGAATGATACAGGATTTTTAGAGGTTGAGACCCCCGTGTTGCACTCCATCGCAGGCGGTGCGTCTGCAAGACCGTTCATTACCCACCACAACACTCTTGATATTGATATGTATCTGCGCATTGCTTTGGAGCTTCACCTCAAACGACTGATTGTCGGCGGTTTTGATAAGGTATACGAAATTGGCCGTGTATTCCGTAACGAGGGTATGGATACCCGCCATAATCCCGAGTTTACACTGCTTGAATTGTATCAGGCGTTTACCGATTATCACGGTATGATGGATCTTACCGAGAACCTCATCCGTGCCGTTGCAAAAAAAGTTCTCGGTACGGCTCAAATTACCTATGGCGAAACCGAAATTGACCTCGACAAGCCTTTTGAGCGTCTGACCATGTCCGACGCGGTGCTCAAATACGGTAAGGTTGATTTCAGCAAGGTGAAAACGCTGGAAGAGGCAAGAGCACTTGCAAAAGAGCATCACATCGGGTATGAGGAGCGCCATCAGAAGGGCGATATTCTTAACCTGTTCTTTGAAACCTACGTGGAAGAGCATCTGATGCAGCCCACCTTTATTATGGATCACCCTGTGGAGATTTCGCCGCTGGCGAAAAGAAAGCCCACCGACCCCGATTACACCGAGCGCTTTGAGCTGTTTATTGTAGGACGTGAGCATGCCAATGCATTCTCTGAGCTCAACGACCCCATCGACCAGCGTGGACGCTTTGAGGCACAAGCTGCCGCCAAGGCTGCGGGCGATGATGAGGCTTGCGATGTGGATGAGGATTACCTTACCGCTATGGAATACGGTATGCCCCCAACAGGCGGCTTAGGCATCGGCATCGACCGTTTGGTGATGCTGCTTACCAACAGCGCCTCCATCCGTGATGTACTGCTGTTCCCCACAATGAAGCCGATTGCAGGCAATAAGTAATTACAGTCAAGAGCCGTCCGCTGCGACGGCTCTTTTTCGGTAAGTTGCAAAGCAGGCATACATCAGAGTCATACTCTACGACAAGTCATACAAAAAATCCCGCATCTTGTTCCACGATTTGCCGAAACTTTGCATTTACATTTACCGTACTTTCGGTTATAATAATACAAAACACACAACCCTTTAAGTTAGTCCCGTGAGGCTGGCAAGGTAGTGATCAGTGAATAATACGGCATATCTGCAGGCAAATGTGTGCTTGCGGAGTGTGGTGATAGTAGCTAGAAACGGCCTGTCCGGTCTCTGTTGAGAGTCGGATATGCCGTTTTTTTATATGATAACGGCGATAAGGAGGCATCACAGATGTTGAAAGAAAAGGCTGAGATTCTGGACGCAAACGCCATGGGGCGAGCCATTACCAGAATTTCGTTTGAAATTATTGAAAAAAATAAAGGGCTTGGCGATATCTGCATCATTGGCATTCTGTCCCGCGGGGCGACTATCGCCAAGCGTTTGGCAAAACGCATTGCCGAGCTGGAGGGTGTGCGTGTGCCGGTGGGGTATCTCGATATCACCCCGTATCGCGACGATATGAGGCGTGATACCGAGGATCGCTCGCAAATCGCCTTTGATGTAACCGATAAAAAGGTGGTGCTGGTGGACGACGTTATTTACACCGGTCGAAGTGTGCGTGCCGCTATTGATGGGCTGATGGCACGCGGAAGACCTGAAAAAATACAGCTAGCCGCATTGGTCGATCGGGGGCATCGTGAGCTGCCCATCCGTGCCGATTTTATCGGTAAGAACCTGCCCACCTCCACGGACGAAAAAGTGCGAGTTTGCGTTGCCGAACAAGACGGAATCGACCGTGTGGTGATTTTATGTGAGGAGGAAGAGTAGTGCTGATTCAAAACGCCAGAGTGATTGACCCTGCAAACGGAATCGACAGCGTAATGGATATCCTCATCCGCGGCAGTAAAATCGCCGCGGTCGGCAAAGATTTGCCCGATACCGGTTCGCAGCGCATTGATGCACAAGGGCTTGTCGCATGCCCGGGGCTGATTGATATGCATGTGCACCTGCGCGACCCCGGATTTACCTACAAAGAGGATATTGCGAGTGGCTGTGCCGCGGCTGCGGCGGGTGGTTTCACCGCAGTTGCCTGTATGCCCAACACCAATCCGGTTGCTGACAGCGCTGAGGTGTTGCGCTACATTTTAGAACAGGCGGCGAAAGCGAGTTGCAAAGTGTACCCTGTGGCGGCGATTACGGCGGGCGAACAGGGTAGAGAACTTACCGATTTTGCCGCGCTCAAAGCGGCGGGTGCCGTAGCGGTGAGCGATGATGGAAGACCGGTAGAGCAGGATGAAATGATGGAGCAGGCACTCTTACAGGGGGTGCAGAACCGTTTGCTGGTCATTAGCCATTGCGAGGATTTAAAAATGATCGACGGCGGCATCATCCACAAAGGGCGAATCTCCGAGGAGCTTGGCGTAAAGGGGATGGATAGGCTCAGTGAGGACAGCATTACCGAACGCGAATGTCAGCTTGCCGAAGCAGCCGGCGGGCGTGTTCACATCGCGCACGTTTCCACCAAAGGCTCAGTTGAAATTATACGGCAGGCAAAGGCGCGCGGCGTGCACGTCACAGCCGAGACAGCACCCCACTATTTTATGATGACCGACGAGCTGCTGCGCAGCCGCGACGCAAACTTTCGCATGAACCCGCCACTGCGTGAGCAGGAGGATGTGGACGCGGTGCTTGCAGGCGTACGGGACGGTACGCTGGACTGCATCATTACCGACCATGCGCCGCATTCTACTAAGGAAAAGGCGGATTTTCTGCACGCGCCCAACGGAATTGTAGGGCTCGAAACCTCGCTGGCTGCAACGCTCACCGAGCTATACCACAAGCAAGGCATGCCACTGAGCGAAATTGTGCAGTGTATGTCGCAAAGCCCCGCCGAAATTTTAGGGGTAGAGGGCGGTACGCTCAGCGTTGGCAAGCCCGCCGATATCACGCTGTTCGCACCCGACGAACTGTGGACAGTGGATGCGTCACGCTTTAAGAGCAAATCGCGCAACACCCCGTTTGACGGCAGAACGCTTACCGGGCGCGTAAAGTACACCATCTTAAACGGCGAAATTGTCTATCAAGATGAGTAGAATTGTAAAGCCGAATAAAATGAATATTAAAATAGAAAAGTGAAAGAGGAGATATTATGTCATTTGATAAGCTGATTAGCAGAATTGTTGAAACACAAAACCCCACCGTGGCAGGTCTTGACCCAAAGCTGGAATACATTCCAAGTTATATTGTTCAGAAAAACTTTGAGGAATACGGTTGTAACCTGCGTGGTGCGTCACGTGCCATTTTAGAATACAACGAGGCGCTGATTGATGCGCTGTGCGATATTGTACCCGCCGTGAAACCACAGTGTGCATACTACGAGGCATTTGGCTACCATGGCATGAAGGCTTTGTACAAAACCATTGAGTACGCAAAGAGCAAGGGTATGTACGTTATCACAGACGGCAAGCGCAACGACATTGGCAGCACCATGGAAGCATACGCCATCGCACATCTCGGTACCACTCAAGTTGGTGACGATCGTATAGAGGCATTCGGCGGCGACGCACTTACCGTAAACGGTTACCTCGGCACCGACGGCATTGCTCCTCTTATCGATATTTGCAAAGAGCGCGACAAGGGCGTTTTTGTGCTGTGCAAAACCTCCAATAAATCATCCGGTGAGCTGCAGGATAGGCTGATCGACGGCAAACCAGTGTACCGGATTATGGGTGAAATGTGCGAAAAATGGGGCGAAAGCGCAATGGGAGAGCTTGGCTACTCTGCGGTTGGCGCAGTGGTAGGTGCTACCTACCCTGAGCAGCTTGCCGAGCTGCGTGCTGCTATGCCGCACACCTTCTTTCTTGTGCCGGGTTACGGCGCACAGGGCGGCGGGGCGAAAGACGTCATCGGTGCGTTCGATGCAAAAGGTCTCGGTGCAATCGTCAACTCCTCACGCGGAATTCTTTGCGCTTGGCAGAAAGAGGGCTGTGATGAGCACGATTTTGCGCAGGCGGCGCGCCGCGAGGCTCTGCGGATGAAGCAGGACATCACTCAGCATCTGACGGGCGGAATTCATTTGTAATCTAAGAAGAGTTGTCTTATTTGCGGGCGCTGCCCGCGTACCCGCGGGGGTAACCCCGCAATACGGGGTTGCGGTAATAGCCGCTGGAAAAAGGAGAGAAGATATGTCATATAGTAAAGAAACAAAACAAGCGACACTTCTGCTGGAGGACGGCACGGTCTTTGAGGGGAAATCCTTCGGCGCGCAGGGCAGCGGGATCGGTGAGGTGGTGTTTACCACCGGCGCGGTGGGCTTTCAAGAGACCATCACCGACCCAAGCTACTGCGGACAGATTATTACACAAACCTTTCCGCTCACCGGAAATTACGGCATCAACAAGGACGACAACGAATCTGCCAAAGCATACGCAGCGGGATATATTGCACGCGAATGGTGTGATGTACCCTCCAACTTCCGCAGTGAGCAAACGATAGATGCGTTTTTAAAGGCGCAGGGTATTGTGGGCATCTACGATATCGACACTCGCGCGCTTACCATCCATCTACGGGAAAACGGTACGATGAATGGCGTCATCACTACCGAGCCAATCTCCGACAAGGTGGCTCTGCTGGCAGAGCTTAAAGATCATCGGCTAAAAAACGCGGTAGAGACTGTCTCTGTCAAGCAGAGCACCCTGTACAAGGCACAAGGTGAGCGCAAGGGCAGCATTGCCCTCTACGATTTCGGCTGCAAGTATAGTATCATCAGCGGCGTTACAGACCAGGGGTATGACGTCACAGTTTTGCCCTGCAGCACCCCGCTTGCCGAGGCGCTCAGCCAGCAGCCCGATGGTATTGTGCTCGCAGGCGGTCCGGGTAACCCCGACGACTGCAGTGATATGATTGCGAACATCAAACCCCTGCTGGGCGGCACAACACCCGTACTGGGCATTGGGCTGGGGCATCAGCTGCTCGCCTGTGCTGCGGGAGGCAAGGTTACCAAGCTAAAGCATGGGCATCGCGGCGGCAATCAGCCTGTGATGGACCTGCGCCTCGGAAAAACCTTTGTAACGGCGCAAAATCACAGCTATGCAGTAGAAGGCAGCTCGCTCGACGAAAGCACCTGTGAGGTGTTTTGCCGCAACATCAACGACAACACCTGCGAAGGCATCTTTTACAAAAACACCCCTGCATTTTCCATTCAGTTTCACCCCGAAGCCTTTACCGGCGCAGGGGACACGCACCACTACATAAACGAATTTGTGAACATGATGAATGCAAGGGGGAAAAAATAATGGCATTGCGCAGTGATATTAAAAAGGTTTTGGTGATCGGTTCCGGCCCTATTATAATCGGGCAGGCGGCGGAATTCGACTACGCAGGCACACAAGCGTGCCGCGCACTCAAGGAAGAGGGCCTGGAGGTTGTACTCATCAACTCCAACCCCGCCACCATTATGACCGATAAGGCGATGGCAGATAAAATCTACATCGAACCGCTTACTCTGGATGTAATTAAGCGCATTATTGAGATTGAACGCCCCGACAGCGTGCTTTCAACCCTCGGTGGGCAGACCGGACTTACCCTTTCGATGCAGCTTGCAAAAGAGGGTTTTCTCGCCGCAAACGGCGTGAAGCTGCTGGGCGCGACACCCGAAACCATCGACAAGGCGGAGGATCGCCAGATGTTCAAGGATACGATGGAGAGCATCGGTGAGCCTTGTATCCCATCCAAGGTGGTAGATAACATTACGGATGCGCTGAAATTTGCGAAGGTGATCGATTACCCCGTAATTGTGCGCCCGGCCTTTACCATGGGCGGTACAGGCGGCGGCATTGCAACCGATGAAGCAGAGCTGCAGGATATTGCAGAAAACGGTCTGCGCTTATCTCCCATCACACAAATTTTAGTTGAAAAATGTATCTCCGGCTGGAAAGAGATTGAATTTGAGGTCATCCGCGACCGAAACGGCAACAGCATCACTGTTTGCTCAATGGAGAATGTCGACCCCGTCGGCATACATACCGGCGACAGC
>NZ_DALZQO010000001.1:160816-182684 GCF_032017025.1 Hydrogenoanaerobacterium sp. | reverse complement strand
ACTTTCGAACCACGAATATCAAATGCTGCGGACAGCAGCTTTAAATATGGTAAACGCGCTGGGCGTGGAGGGCGGCTGCAACTGTCAGTTTGCACTGCATCCCACCAGCTTTGAATATGCGGTCATTGAGGTAAACCCGCGCGTGTCGCGCTCCTCCGCACTTGCCTCTAAGGCTACCGGCTATCCCATTGCAAAGGTGGCAACCAAAATTGCCATCGGTTACACTTTGGATGAAATCGTCAACGCAGTCACAGGCAACACCTATGCCTGCTTTGAGCCTGCCATCGATTACATTGTCGTGAAGTTTCCCAAATGGCCGTTCGATAAATTTGTATACGCAAAGCGCACGCTTGGCACTCAGATGAAAGCGACCGGAGAGGTGATGAGCATTGGTACCAGCTTTGAGCAGGCAATACTCAAGGCGGTGCGTTCTATTGAACTGGGTATGGATACCATGAATATGCCCAAGTTAAAGGCGTTTTCCACCCAAGAGATTACCGCCAAGCTGCACGACTGCAACGATGAGCGCATTTTTGTGGTATACGAGGCGCTCAAACGCGGCATTGCTCCCGAGCATATCCACGAGGTTACAATGATCGACCTGTGGTTCTTATATAAATTTGCACACCTCTGCGAGCTAGAAGGCTGGATTGCAGAGGGTGAGCTGACCAAAGATAAATACATCACTGCAAAGAAATACGGCTTCCTCGATTCCACCATCGAAAAGCTTTCAGGACAGAAGATACAGCACCACCGCAATGCCTCCTATAAAATGGTGGATACCTGTGCCGCCGAATTTGCGGCACAGACCCCGTACTTTTACTCCACCTTTGACGAGGCGAACGAGGCGAAGCAGCACATTGACGAAAACCCCACCGGTAAAAAGAAAATTATTGTGTTTGGCTCCGGCCCTATCCGCATTGGGCAGGGGATAGAGTTCGACTACTGCTCGGTGCACTGCGTGTGGGCGCTGAAAGAGGCGGGCTGCGAGGCGATTATTGCAAACAATAACCCCGAAACCGTCTCCACCGATTTCGACACTGCCGACCGCCTTTACTTCGACCCGATTACCCCCGAGGATGTCGATTCTGTCATCGAAACCGAGCAGCCCGACGCAGTGGTGGTACAGTTCGGCGGGCAGACCGCCATCAAGCTCACCAAATATCTCTCGAAAAAAGGCGTCAAAATCCTTGGCACCGGTGCGGACAGCATTGATGCGGCGGAGGACAGAGAACGTTTTGACAAGCTGCTTGAAAAATGCGGTATTCCGCGCCCCGCAGGGCACACCGTGTTCACCGTAGAAGATGCAGTAAATGCAGCAAATGATCTTGGTTACCCTGTATTGCTGCGCCCCTCCTACGTGCTGGGCGGGCAGAACATGATCATTGCACACAGCGACGCTGATGTGACCGAATATATGGGCATTATCCTCATACAGCACATCGATAACCCCGTGCTGATCGATAAATATATGATGGGCACCGAGGTTGAGGTGGACGCAATCTGCGACGGCACCGATTATCTGATTCCCGGAATTATGGAGCATATTGAGCGTGCAGGCGTACACTCGGGCGATTCTATATCGGTCTACCCCGCGCGAACTTTGTCCGAGCGCATCCGCAAAACTATCATTGAGTTTACCGGCAGGCTTGCCAAAGAGCTGGGAGTCATAGGGCTGGTCAACATCCAGTATGTTGTATACAACGATATGGTGTATGTAATCGAGGTAAACCCGCGCTCGTCGCGTACAGTACCCTATATCAGTAAGGTGACCGGTGTACCAATGGTGGAGCTTGCCACCAAAATTATGCTGGGAGCACGCCTCGCCGATTTGGGCTACGGCACAGGCTTATTCCCAGAAGGCGAATATGTTGCGGTTAAGGTACCGGTGTTCAGCTTCGAAAAGCTGCATGACCTTGACACTCAGCTTGGCCCCGAAATGAAATCGACCGGTGAAGTGCTGGGTATTGCAAAAACCTTTGAAGAAGCTTTGCTCAAGGGCATGGTTGCAGCCGGCTATAAAATGAAGCGCAGCGGCGGCGTGCTGCTTTCGGTTCGCAGCAGCGACCAACAGGAGATTGTTGCAATTGCAGAAAAGTTTGAGCGTTTGGGCTTTACACTGTATGCAACCCCTGGTACTGCGCTCAACCTCAACCAGCATATGGTTGCAACCAATTCGGTGCGCAAACTCGGCGAGGGCAAGCCCGATATTATTGACCTAATTGAAAGCGGAAAGATCGATTATGTCATCTCCACCTCAGCAAAAGGACGTGACCCGCACCGCCACTCGGTGCAGATTCGCCGCAAAACCGTAGAGCGCTCCATCTGCTGCTTTACTTCGCTCGATACCGCCAACGCAATGGCAGACTGTTTAGCAACAGGCAAGGGGACGGGCGACATGCACTTTATCGATATTACAAAGCTTTAACAGTAACACAAAAAAGACCTCGGATAATTCCGAGGTCTTTTCCTATCATATTGTGAACTCCCAACAGGAGACTTGCCTAGCCCTTCATAAACCGTGATAAAAATTCGCGGGTAAGCTCGTTTTGCGGGGTGTTAAACAGCACCTCCGGGGTGCCCTCTTCGGCAATTACGCCGTCTGCCATAAACACAACGTGCGACGAAACATCGCGTGCAAATGCCATCTCGTGTGTGACAATAATCATCGTAAGCCCCTCTTTGGCAAGGTCGCGCATAACCTCCAATACTTCTCCCACCATCTGTGGGTCAAGTGCTGACGTAGGTTCATCAAACAGCAGTACCTCCGGCTCCATAGCAAGTGCGCGCGCAATGGCAACACGCTGCTTCTGCCCGCCTGAAATTTGGTGTGGCTTGGCATTGACATACGGTGCCATGCCCACCTTGGTGAGGTACTTGAGCGCAAGCTGCTCAGCGGCGGCCTTATCTTTTTTCAGCACCCGCATCGTACCTATCATGCAGTTTTGCAGTACGGTCATATTGCTGAACAGGTTGAATTGCTGAAACACCATGCCAACCTTGGCACGGTAGCCCGATACCTTAACGCCTTTGTTAAGGATATTTTTGCCACGGTATAAAATTTCGCCGGAGGTAGGTGTTTCAAGCATATTAATGCAGCGTAGCATGGTGGATTTGCCTGAGCCGGATGCACCGATAATGCAAATGACGTCACCGTGGTTTGTCTGAAAGCTGATGTCGCGCAAGACCTCGTTGGTGCCAAAGCGTTTGTTCAGATGGCGAAGCTCAATAACAGCATTGTTCTGTTCCATTAGAATTTCCTCCTTGGCTTAATGGGTACATGTCCGCATGGGTCAACAAGGTGATCGGTAGGAACTAAATCGTAGTAATCGTTACCGTCAATCTTTTTTTCCATCCAGCGCAGTATACGTGAGCTAGCAAACGTCATAATAAAGTAGATTACACAAATGATAAAGAACACTTCGAAATAACGGTAATAAACGCCTGCGGCCGATTTACCGGTGAAGAACAGCTCGGTTACCGAAATAACACTGAGCACCGAGGTATCCTTAATGTTGATGATAAGGTTGTTGCCAATTTGGGGAAGAATGTTGCGCAGGGCCTGCGGCAGCACAACATAGTACATCGTTTGAAAATGCGTCATACCAATCGACTTTGCGCCCTCGGTTTGTCCCACATCAATCGATGCAATACCGCCGCGTACCGTTTCTGCCATGTAAGCGCCTGTATTGATCGAGACGATAAAAAAGCCCGCAAACATAGGCGTCATGTCAATCTGAAACATTGCCATAGAGCCATAATAGATGACCATCGCCTGCACGATCATAGGTGTACCGCGGAACAATTCGACGTAAGCCGCCAGCACAGCACGTACAATTTTGTAAAGCACCCGAAATACGGGGTTGGTGCTTCTGCTCACCGGTATGGTTTGAACAATGCCCACCAGTAACCCGATGATACAGCCGATTAACGTACCCACAAGGGCGAGCATCAGTGTAACTCCTGCGCCCTTTAAAAGCTGCGGCCAGTATTCATTGACAAAGAACCACACCCATCCAAAAAAACTTTGGTCTGCGGTTGCCATAGCGTTCACTCCAATATGTAAAATTTAAAGGTAGTATAGCATGTTTTATGGATTAAGAACAGTAAATGATGCGTTAAGAATTGTCAAATCGCAAAAATAGGGGTTCAAACAGTTGAACCCCTATTGGATGATTTGTTTTGAAGACGAGGATTGAGCCGATACCCGCTTATTGGGCGAGAGGCTGAGCTTTGATTGCGTCTTCCATCATCTTGGTACGGTCATCCTCGCTGATGGAAGCGAGAGCCTCGTTGATTTTTGCTTTCAGCTCGGTATTCTGCTTTGAAATTGCAATGCCGATTTTAATGTCTTCAGGGTCAGCCTGAAAGCCTTTTTCTGCCGCAAAATCCAGCATTACCAACTCGGGGTTGGAGTAAGCCGCTGCCATTGCAGTTGGCCGATCGGTGCACACAAGCTGAATTTTACCCGAGGTGAGCGCCACAATCATAGCGGGTACATTTTCAAGCGCAGGCTGAATTTTAGCTTCGGGAATCTGCGGGAGAAGATCGTACCAAACGGTGTTGAGCTGCGAGGTGCAAACTGCGCCCTTCAAATCCTCCAGGCTGGTTGCAGAAGCGAAAGGTGAAGATTTTGTGGTAAGTGCGAGGATATCCGCATTGTAGTAAACATCGGTAAAGTCAACACTTTTCAAACGGTCGGCGGTGATGCTCATGCCCGCAATCGCAACATCTATTTTACCCGAAATAACCGCGGGGGGCAGGCCGTCCCACTCTGTTTTTACAATTTCAAGGTCATAGCCGATTTTTTCGGCAATTGCTTTCGCCACAATCACGTCGTAGCCATAAGCATATTCGCTGCTGCCGGAAATGGGTACCGCACCGTTTTGATCGTTGCTCTGTGTCCAGTTGTAGGGTGCGTATGCGCATTCCATTCCAACCTTGAGTACAGGCTTATTCGAAGATGTTTCTGCCGAGGAGCTTGCCGGTTTTTTAGAGCATGCCGCCATAGAGGTGATGAGCAGTGCTGCGCAAAGCGCGGCTGCAATTATTCTTTTAGCCATTTTCATATTTCTCAATCCTTTCCATTTTGCAATAAGCCTTGCATTTTGTTTCACAAACTTTGCCACTGTAAAGTGGCAAGGGTGCCGGCTGAATAATGAGTCGGCACCCTTGCGAAACCTTGACAAAAGTTGCATTTTTCCTTTGTACAAAAAGGAGTAATCCGCTCTTATTGGTTAAGAGTGATTATATCGAATTCCCTTTCAATTGTCAATCCCTGTTTGTTAGAAATTTGCAAGAAAGGGAGGTCTGAGTTTCATATAAATTTTTTTGGTTTTATTTTACTCTGTTATTTCAGCATTACAGGTTTACATGTATAATCGTAGCCACAGGGCAGAATATCAGGCAGCGTCAGAGAGTACAGGTCGGTCGAACGCGATTCCAGCTTTGCAATGCGCTCACAGTCCGGGCTGCACCGTTCCAGCTGCGCCAGTGAGGATGACAGCGGCAGCTGCGCCGTTTTTTTGGCACGGTTTAACACCTCAAGCCCGTTTTTATTAAAGCCCAGTACCCGCAGGTACGGCGGGGGAGTAAGCGCGTCCGTCTCTGTAATGCCAAGATAAGCAGACAGCACCAGACGGCGAATGCGTGCAAGCGGGTATCGTTTGCTTTTGACAGACATCTGCAATTTTTCGAGCGTATCGGCCTGCCTTACCGCCGCGTACAAACGGTTCTCCAGCCCCTCTGAAAGGTCGGGCAGGGCAGCAAATTCAGCAGGGGGCATACGGCGCAGCACTGCCAGCACAGAGTTTTCTGTACGCGCAAAGTCGGCGGGCAGCAGACGCGCCTTCTGCGCACTTTGGTAAACCTCATATGCATCGGCGGGCACAAACGGACGCAGCCCATTTAGGCCTTGTGCTGCCATTGCTTTGCGCAGCATAGAGGCCGACGCAAACACTCCACTTGTCACATTGCTGTCATGCGCTACACCCCTGCGTGTTACCACACAAAACTCCGGTGCAAACTCAAGCCTTGCTGCCGCTTTTAGGTATTCAATGCCCAGAATGTTATTGGGGCTCGCAACAAGTTCTGCTTGCTCCTTGCTCAAGTGCTGCTCCAGTGCAAGTTGGCGCGCTTTTGCAAAAGTAAGCCCCAATCTCAGGTGCTGCTTCACATGCGGTGCAAGCTCGTTGGTAAGCAGAACCCCTGCAAGGGGTTTCAGTTGCTCAAAAGAGCTTTCCGCGCCAAAACTGACCATATCAATACAGCCCAGTGCCTGTAGCAGCGTGAGCGCGCCTGCCGCAAACCGTTCTGCGGTAGACATCGCATAGGGCAGCGGCAGTTCAATAACGAGATCGGCCCCGCAATGCAGAGCCGCCTCGGCGCGCACGTGTTTTTCAAATTGCGCTGCGGCACCCCTTTGCAAATAGTTACCGCCCATCACAGCGACAATGTGTGTTGCGCCTGCCTCGCGTGTTTTTGAAATTTGAAATGAATGCCCATTGTGAAATGGATTGTATTCCGCAACAATTCCTGCAATTTTCAGCTAAATCAGCCCCTTTTATGCAATAAAACCTTGCAATTTACGTTATATTGTAATAATATATAAAAGTGTGACAAGATGTCAAGTTTATGCGATTTGTCGCAGTTTGAGAAATGACTGCGGCCCCAAAAACAGGCATTTTATGTATTTAACAAATTGTGTGATATTAGGAGGAACAACTGGAATGAAGGTATTGGTAATCAACGCAGGAAGCTCATCACTGAAATATCAGCTGATTGATATGACGGATGAAAGTGTTCTTGCGAAAGGCAACTGTGAAAGAATAGGAATTGACGGCCTGATCGGCCACAAAACAGCGGACGGCAGAGAAGTTGAGAAGAATGTGGACTTTCCTACCCACAAGGAGGCATTCCTTGCGGTTGTTGATATTCTTACCAAAGGTGAGGGCAAGGTAATCGATGATGTAAAAGAAATTTCGGCAGTGGGCCACCGTGTGCTGCACGGCAGCGAGGTTTACAAAACCTCTACGGTTATCACCGATAAGGTAATCGAGGATATTTTCGCATTCTCGGAGCTCGGCCCTCTGCACAACCCTCCTCAGGCAACCGCAATGAAGGCTTGCCAGGATGTTTTCGGTAAAGAGACACCGATGGTAGCGATTTTCGATACTTCGTTCCATCAGTCCATGCCTGCGAAGGCCTATATGTTTGGTATCCCTTATGAGTACTATGAGAAATATTCTATCCGCCGCTACGGTTTCCATGGTACAAGCCACCGTTATGTGAGCAAAAGATACTTCGAGGTTACCGGCAAAGACCCCGTGGGTACTAAAATCATCACCTGCCATCTCGGTAATGGCAGCTCGATTGCTGCAATCAAAGACGGTAAAGTGCTCGATACCTCCATGGGCTTTACCCCGTTGGATGGCTTTATCATGGGTACCCGCTGCGGTGGTATTGACCCCTCTGTTGTTACCTATATCGCAAATAAAGAGGGCAAAACTCCCGATGAAATGTCCGACCTGATGAACAAAAAATCCGGCTTCCTCGGCATTTCCGGTGTTTCGAGCGACTGCCGCGACCTGCATGCTGCTGCAAACAGCGGTAACGCCCGTGCAAAGCTTGCCTTGGAGATGTTTGTATACCAGATTAAGAAGTTTGTCGGCGGTTACGCTGCTGCTATGGGCGGTGTTGATGCAGTTATCTTTACCGGTGGCATCGGCGAAAACGACAATAAAATCCGTCAGTGGATCTGCAGTGATATGGAGTATATGGGACTTGAAATCTGCGAGGATCTAAACAGCGAGGCTTCCCGCCACGATGCGAAGTTCTCGAAAGATGCTTCCAAAGTTGAGGCTTGGGTACTTCCCACCAACGAGGAGATTATGATCGCTAGAGACACTATGGAACTCGTCGGCAAGTAATCCTTTCGCAAGAGGGGGCAGGGCGCTCTGCAGTTCTTGTAAGGTGTACCTGCACTGCTGTTAACTTTAGTTTGACAAAAGCCGTTTCTTGCCATAAGAAGCGGCTTTTGCAATTTATATTTTACAGCAAGATGAAGATATAATAAAACAATACTCAGCCTTTGGGCTGAATGCTGCGTACAGCACGGCATTTGCCGTTTTTGGCAAATATGCTTTATCACATCGGAAACAGTCTTTGCGCGCTTTGATTTATGATAGAAAAATCAAAAGCAGTTTATGTACAGGGAGTGACCTTATGTATGATATCGCAATCATCGGTTTAGGGCCTGCGGGCGCAACGCTTGCACGTCTGCTTGACAAACGCTTTAAGGTAGTCGCTATTGACAAAAAGCGGGATCAAAATTTGGGTTTTCGCAAGCCGTGCGGCGGGCTGCTTGCCACCGATGCGCAAAAGGCACTTTCCCGATTTGACCTAACGCTGCCAAAGGATGTACTGGTTGACCCGCAAATTTTTGCGGTTCGAACGCTTGACCTTCGTACAGGTCTCACGCGGCATTATCAACGTTTTTATATCAATCTTGATCGTCACAAGTTCGACCTGTGGTTAAAGTCACTGATTCCGCATGAGGTGGAGATATTCGACAATGCCCAGGTTACAAGGGTAGCGCGTAAGAGTGATTGCTTCGAGGTTTGCTTTGCGCAGGATGGTAAGGAGCGCCAACTCAAAGCAAAGTACGTGGTTGGGGCGGACGGTGCTCAGTCCTTGGTGCGCAAAATGCTTTATCCAAATAAAAAAATTCGCAGCTACGTGTCGATTCAGCAGTGGTTCCGCGAAAGCAATCCCAACCCGTTTTATTCCTGTGTGTTTGACCCCGAGAACACCGATTGCTACTCGTGGAGCATCTCGAAAGACGGCAGCTTTATCTTTGGCGGCGCTTATCCTGCCAACAACTGCCGCGAACGGTTTGAACGGCAAAAACAACGCTTGCAGGAAATTGGTATACAGTTTGGCGAGGTGCAGAAAACCGAGGCTTGCCTTGTGCTGCGCCCCTCAAAGCTGGATGACTTCTGTTGCGGTTATGATAACGCGTTTCTTATCGGTGAGGCGGCGGGGTTTATCAGCCCCAGCTCACTTGAGGGGATAAGTAGTGCTATTAACACCGCCTATGATTTGAGCAAGGTACTGAATGCCGGCACCACAAACCCATGTGCCGCCTACCGCAGAAAAACACTCGGGCTGCGCATCAAGCTGTTTTGCAAGGTGCTCAAATGCCCATTTATGTATTTTCCGCCGCTGCGTAAATTGGTGATGAAAAGTGGTTTGGACAGCATTCATATGGCATAACGGTCACTAAAAACCTCGGCTGTAGAGCTACAGCCGAGGCTTAAAAAGGGGGGAGAGGATTATTCGTGTATTTCTCTTCTGCTGCTATCATGGAACAACAGTGAGATTGCCCAAACGCCTGCCAACGCTACCAATGTGTAGATAACACGGCTGAACATTGCGCCCTGTCCGCCAAACAGCCATGCAACAATGTCAAACTGGAAGATACCAATTGCGCCCCAGTTCAGTGCACCGATGATGATCAGTACCAAAGCAATTTTATCAAGCATTTAAATTCAACTCCTTAAGCTTAATGTTGAAAAACGTGTACAAATCGAGTTTGTCGGAGCACCGCGTATTGCAGCGACCGATTAAAACTATTATTTGTCTGTTACACAAGAAATATACAAAGCTGTTCACAATTTTGTAACCGATTTATTGCTTTTATCGACAAGGATAACACACACGCCTTATAAAAATTTAGTACATTCAAAAAACTTTCATTGAAATTATTTGTATATATTGCAATTTTACAAAAATAATGGCACAATAAAGTGTAAAGATATTACGGCATAGCTTTTCCAATACGAAATGGAAAAGTAGGCATTGCATCTGCCGTGCAAACGGATTCCCAGAGCGAATGCCGTTATGCGCAAGCAATTCTATTTTGCAAATGGAATTGCTGTAGACCGATATAGAAAGACGAGGGTTATGCTGTGCATCAAACAATTTTGGTACTTGACTTTGGCGGTCAGTACAACCAACTGATTGCAAGGCGCGTGCGTGAATGCAACGTCTATTGCGAGGTTTACCCCTACAACACCAGCATTGAAAAAATTAAAGAGATTGCTCCTGTCGGCATCATCTTCACCGGTGGGCCAAACAGTGTCTACCTTGAAGATTCCCCAAAATGCGATAAAGCAATTTTTGAGCTCGGTATTCCCGTGCTCGGCATTTGCTACGGCATTCAGACGATGGCTCAGGTGCTGGGCGGTACGGTTGTAACACCCGATAACCGTGAGTATGGCAAAACGGAAACCTATTATAACACCAGCTGTAAGCTGTTTGATGGTTTGCCAGAAAAAGCTGTTTCATGGATGAGCCATACTGACTATGTCAGCAAGCTGCCCGAAGGCTTTGAAGTTACCGCACACACCGACCTCACCCCGATTGCCGGCATGCAGAATGTGGACAAGCATATCTATGGTGTACAGTTCCATCCCGAGGTGCTTCATACCGAAAACGGCATTGCAATGCTGCGCAACTTCCTTGAGAAGGTTTGCCATGTAAAAGGCGATTGGACTATGGGTGATTATGCGGTTACCGCGATCAACCAGATTCGCGAAAAGGTTGGAGATGGCAAAGTGCTGCTGGCTCTTTCCGGCGGTGTTGATAGCTCCGTGTGCGCTGCCTTACTTGCCAAGGCGATTGGAAATCAGCTCACTTGTATCTTTGTTGACCACGGTTTTATGAGAAAGAACGAAGGCGATGAGGTTGAAGAGGCTTTCTCAAAGTGGGATATCAACTTTATTCGCGTGAATGCGCAGGATCGCTTTTTAAATAAGCTTGCGGGTGTTACCGAACCGGAAAGCAAACGCAAAATTATCGGTGAAGAGTTTATTCGTGTGTTTGAGGATGAAGCGAAAAAGGTTGGCGAGGTCGACTTCCTTGCACAGGGCACCATCTACCCCGACGTTATTGAGTCCGGTGTAGGCGATGCAGCGGTTATCAAGAGCCACCACAATGTCGGCGGACTGCCTGATTACGTTGATTTTAAAGAGATTGTAGAGCCGCTGCGCCTGCTGTTTAAGGATGAGGTTCGTAAGCTTGGCCAAGAGCTGGGTCTTTCCGAGACTTTGGTCTGGCGTCAGCCGTTCCCTGGCCCGGGGCTTGCTATTCGTGTTATTGGTGAGATTACCAAAGATAAACTGGATGTTCTGCGTGACGCAGACTTCATCTTCCGCGATGAGCTTGCCAAAGCAGGTATTGCAAAGGATATCAACCAGTATTTTGCGGTGCTTACCAATATGCGCTCGGTTGGCGTTATGGGCGACAGCCGCACCTACGACTATACCCTTGCACTCCGTGCAGTTACCACTACCGACTTTATGACGGCAGACTGGGCACGTATCCCTTATGATATTCTTGAAACGGCCAGCGTCCGCATTGTAAATGAGGTGCGCAATATCAACCGAATCTGCTACGATATCACCTCCAAGCCCCCTGCCACAATCGAGTGGGAGTAAAATAAAAAAGTCCCCGAAAGTCAAACGCATGGCTTTCGGGGACTTTTTCTGCTCCGGCTGTAAGAGATATGTTATCCAATATTATCTGCAAACAAGCCCTTGGTGTTATACATATATACGCTCAGTACCAGCCCCATCCCCATATAGGTAGAGAGAACCGACGAGCCGCCCGCACTAAGAAACGGCAGAGTAACGCCAATAACCGGAACCACACTGAGGTTCATACCAATATTGATGATTGACTGAGATGCCAGCATAGCAAAAACACCGACACAGATGTTCTGCCCGAGT
This sequence comes from Hydrogenoanaerobacterium sp., assembly GCF_032017025.1. Classification (NCBI taxonomy): domain Bacteria; kingdom Bacillati; phylum Bacillota; class Clostridia; order Eubacteriales; family Oscillospiraceae; genus Hydrogenoanaerobacterium; species Hydrogenoanaerobacterium sp. The sequence goes on along the minus strand of NZ_DALZQO010000001.1, from coordinate 170,895 downwards.
GCATCGGGGCAGCGGCGAGAGTTAAACAATATTTTGAGGCAAATTGCGGCGAGCAGTGCAATGACGGCGATACACCCGACAAAACCGATTGCCTCCCCTGCAAATGAAAAGATAAAGTCGTTGTGCATTTCGGGTACGAAGCGATGCTCTACATGAAAAATACCTTTGCCCCAAACCCCACCTGAGCCAATCGAGATATTACCGTGATACTGCTGATAAAAAATATCCTTAAATTGAGGATCATCTGGGTGGAAGATGGCGAGGAAACGCAGCTTTTGGTCATTGTTCATAATTGCGAACCAAAGTACGGGCAGAGCCACCGCCACTGCGCCAAACGCCATTAAAATGTATTTCCATGCAACGCCCGCTGCAAACAGCATAAATACAAAAATAAACGCAAAAATTAGTGCAGAGCCATCATCGCCTTGAAGATGAATGAGCAGCACAGGTACCGCGCCATGTGCGCAGAGCAGCAGAATGTTTTTCGTTGAGTTGATATCCTCCCTTACCAATGAAAGGTGATAGGCAAATGACATAATGAAGCTGATTTTAAAAAACTCAGAGGGCTGTAATCCAATACCAAAAATTTCGAGCCATGCCCTGTCGTCGATCGATTCGCTTACCTGCTTACCAATAAAAAAGGTGAGGATTACGAGGAAGAGTGCCAGAGGTACATGCAGCTTCCACATTTTTGCAGTAAAACGGTAATCAATTTTTGAAAGAATAATTGCTGCCAGCAGGCCGGCTCCCGTCGCAATAATTTGCGTAATAACCTTGCCTTGTGAGATGTAATTATCGTCGGCAATGCCCATCAATAAAGCAATGCCCAGCCCCGAGCAGGCAAGACTAAGCAAAATCAACCAATAATCGGTGGTTTTGCAATAGTCCCCAATATATCCGAAAAACTTTTTCATTCTTTACAATCCTTATATTTGTTAATGGTTGTGACCCTTTTATTATAGTATAAACCACAACAAAACGCAATTGATGCTCTAGGCAAAATTCATAAAACGAAAAAAATTAACAAAATAGCAAGGCTTTCTCTGTAATAAGAGACAGGAATATGCTATAATCGTAGCAATAGTGTGCATCTGCACGGACGATAGAGGGGGATTCATCGATGCTGAGTGATATTGAGATTGCACAGGGCGCAAAGATGCTGCCCATAGCCGAGGTTGCGGCAAAATTGAAGATTCAAAATGAAGAGTTGGAGCCATATGGACATTACAAAGCAAAACTTTCCGAATCAATTTACGATCGCCTTGCAGGTGAGCGTGATGGAAAGCTGATATTGGTAACTGCAATTAATCCGACTCCCGCAGGCGAAGGTAAAACTACTACCACTGTTGGCTTGGGGCAAGGGATGGCAAAGCTGGGCAAAAATGCGATCATCGCGCTGCGTGAGCCGTCTCTGGGGCCTGTATTCGGTATCAAGGGCGGTGCCGCGGGCGGTGGTTATTCGCAGGTTGTACCCATGGAGGATATCAACCTGCATTTTACGGGCGATATGCATGCCATTACCGCGGCAAACAATCTGCTCTGCGCTATAATTGATAACCATATGCAGCAGGGGAATACTCTTGGTATCGATCAGCGCAGAATTTTGTTCAAACGCTGCATGGATATGAACGACCGTGCACTGAGAAACACCATTGTGGGGCTTGGCGGAAAAATGAATGGAGTACCCCGTGAAGACAGCTTTCAGATTACGGTGGCAAGCGAGGTTATGGCGATTTTATGCCTGTCCTCCGATTTATCTGATTTGAAAGAACGATTAGGCTCGATTTTGGTTGCATACAGCTGCGAGGGTAAGCCTGTTTATGCGCGTGACCTACAGGCGCACGGTGCCATGGCTGCTCTGCTGAAGGATGCCCTAAAGCCTAACCTGGTGCAGACACTGGAGAATACCCCTGCGCTGATGCACGGCGGACCATTTGCTAATATTGCGCATGGCTGCAATTCTATCCGTGCCACTAAGCTGGGCTTAAAGCTTGCCGATTACTGTATTACTGAGGCGGGCTTTGGCAGCGACCTCGGTGCAGAAAAATTTATGGATATCAAGTGCCGTTATGCGGGGCTGGCACCCTCGGCAATTGTATTGGTAGCAACTCTGCGTGCGCTGAAATACAACGGCGGCGTACCAAAAACAGAGGTTGCAAAGGAGAATGTTGAGGCATTGCAGCAGGGGCTATGCAACCTGCAGGCGCATGTTGAAAATATGCGCAAGTATGGTGTACCGGTCGTAGTTGCTATTAATCGCTTCCTTACCGATACAGACGAAGAAATTGCGGCGCTTTCCCGCTGCTGCGAACAACTGAACGTAGAGTTTGCACTGTCTGAGGTATTTGCCAAGGGCGGTGACGGCGCGGTGGAGCTTGCTAAAAAGGTAGTTGCAGCATGTGAGCTGCCGGGTAATTTTAAGCTGCTGTACGACGAGCAGTTGCCCATCAAAGAGAAAATTGCCACCATTGCAAAGGAAATTTACGGTGCTGATGGTGTAGATTATACTGCGCAAGCGAATAAATTGATTCAAGAGATTGAGGCTCTGGGTAAAGATAAGCTGCCTGTTTGCATTGCAAAAACACAGTATTCGCTTTCGGATGACCCTGCCAAATTGGGGCGTCCATCCGGCTTTACCATCACGGTTAAAGATGTAAAGCTGAGCGCAGGAGCGGGCTTTATCGTGGCACTTACCGGTGATATTATGACCATGCCGGGCCTGCCCAAAGTACCTGCCGCAAACCTTATTGATGTAGACGCGGACGGGCACATCTCAGGGCTATTCTAAAAAAATAAGGATTATGATATTATGTTGACCTTTCACAGTAGCGGTGCATTGGCCACCGAAAACTTTGCACGCGAACTTGCGGCAAAGCTGCGCCCCGATGACGTACTTGCGTTTCGGGGCGGGCTTGGCGCGGGCAAAACCACTTTTGTACGCGGGCTTGCTGAGGGCTTGGGTGATAACAGCGAGGTTTCCAGCCCCACCTTTGCCATTGTGCATGAATACCGCTGCAACCCTAAGCTTTACCACTTTGATATGTACCGCATCACCTCGCTTGATGACTTGTATTCCACCGGTTTTTTCGACTATCTCGAAACCAGCGCGATTCTTGCCATCGAATGGAGCGAGATGATTGAAGATGCATTGCCCGAAAACACGACGTTCATTACCATCACGGCAGGCGAGGGCGATCAACGTACCATTACGATTGTGGGTGATGAACGGTTTTAGTGCTTTGTGTGCGAAAAGTGCGTGGAGTAAATTAGTAAAAGCAAAGGCGGCTTTGTGCGGCACTTTGCCGCAGGGAGATGAAAAATTTGAAGATACTGGCAATTGATACCTCTGCACAGGCGGCATCTGCGGCGGTGTGTGAGGATGGACGCGTTTTATGCGAAAGCTATGTGGATGTAAAGTTGACGCACAGCGAAACATTGCTGCCTATGTTGGATAGCATGCTGCACTGTGCCGCGCTTACGCTAAATGATATGGATTATCTCGCGGTTTCGGTAGGCCCTGGCTCCTTTACGGGTTTGCGCATCGGCATTGCGGCTGTAAAAGGGCTGGCATTCCCGCGCAACATACTGTGCATCGCTGTTTCTACGCTGGAGGGGCTTGCTTACAACCTAACAGGGCAGAGCTGTATCGCCTGCTGTGTGATGGATGCGCGCTGTAAGCAGGTGTACACCGCCTGCTTTGATGTGGAGGGAGAAACGGTCTCCCGCATCACCGATGACGAGGCTATCACCATTGATGCACTACAGGAAAAACTTTCTGGATTAAAAGAAAAAAAACCAATAATTTTAGTTGGAGATGGCGCGCTGTTATGTTATAATAGTTTTGGTGAAAAAAGCCGGATTCATCTTGCGCCCCCGCAACTTCGGTATCAGCATGCGAACAGCGTGTGCAGGGCAGCAGAGCAGAAAACGGCGGCTTCGGTAGGCGCAGGTGAGCTTGTGCCTGCTTATCTGCGTCTGCCCCAAGCAGAACGTGAGCTTTTGAAGAAAGAAGGAATGAAAACATGATAGCAATTGGCAGCGATCACGGCGGCTTTGCTTTAAAACAGGAGATTATCCAGTGGCTTACCGCAAATGGCTACGAATATAAAGATTTTGGCACTAAAAATACCGATAGCTGTGATTACCCCGATTACGCACTGCCTGTGGCACATGCTGTGCGCAGCGGTGAGTGCGACAAAGGCATTTTATGCTGTGGTACCGGTATTGGCATTTCCATTGCTGCAAACAAGGTTCATGGTATTCGTGCAGCGCTATGCAGCGATTATTTCAGCGCAAAATATACCCGTAAACACAACGACTCAAACATTATTTGTTTTGGCGAACGTACCATTGGCGCAGGCCTTGCATGCGAATTGGTCGACGTATTTTTAAACACCGAATTTGAAGGTGGAAGACATGCTCTACGAGTACAGAAAATAATGGACATTGAAAAAGAAGATTGTTAAAAAACTAATCTGATATATATGGAGGACAAAAACATGGCTAAAGCATTGATTATGGATCACCCGCTGATTCAACACAAAATTTCTCTTCTGCGTGACAAAAACACAGGTTCAAAAGAGTTTCGCGAGTTGGTTTCCGAGGTGGGTATGCTCATGTGTTATGAGGCAACCCGTGACCTGCCGCTCAAAGAGGTTGAAATTGAAACCCCGATTGCAACTGCAAAAACAAAGGTGATCTCCGGCCGTAAGCTGGCGTTTGTCCCCATTTTAAGAGCAGGTCTTGGTATGGTAGACGGAGTTCTGTCGCTGGTTCCCGCGGCAAAAATTGGTCATATTGGCCTGTATCGCGACGAAACCACACACACACCGGTAGAGTATTACTGCAAGCTGCCGGCAGATATTACCGAGAGAGATGTTATTGTACTTGACCCGATGCTTGCAACCGGCGGTTCTGCAATTGATGCGATTAATATGATTAAAAAGCGCGATGTCAAGAGCATCAAGTTTATGTGCATTATCGCAGCTCCCGAGGGCTTAGAGGCGCTGCAAAAGGCACATCCCGATGTTCCTGTTTACTGCGCATCGCTTGATCAAAGGCTTGACGATCAAAAATACATCGTTCCGGGCCTTGGCGACGCAGGCGACAGAATCTTTGGCACAAAATAGCTTTCACAGAAAGCCCGTTTCACCTGTTGAAGCGGGCTTTTTATTACAATAATACCAATATAGAACGGAGATTTTATGAACACAAGAGTCTATCTGGTGCGCCATGCCGAGGCTGCCGGCAATGTTGCCAAAACCTTTCAGGGGCATTCGGATTGCGAGGTTACCGAAAAGGGGCACAAGCAGCTTGCCTGCCTTGCAGAGCGTTTTAAAGATGTGGAGTATGCTGCCATTTATTCGAGCCCGTTGCTGCGTGCCCGTCAAACTGCAGATGCGGCAAATCGTTACCATGGGCTTGAGGTTCAGCTTGATGCAGGGCTGATTGAAATTAACGGCGGCGATATTGAGGGAATGAGCTGGGATGAGATTCCAGTGAAGTACCCCGGGCAGCAGGAAGCATGGGATAACGCCCCGCATGAATACTGGGCACCAAACGGCGAGCAAATGGTGGAGGTGTACGAGCGTATTACGGTGGCAGTTAACCGTATTGTACGCGAGAACGCAGGTAAAACCATTGTGTTGGTAAGCCATGGCTGTTCCATCCGCAACTATCTTTGCTACGCGTATGGGTGGGATATCAAACGCCTGCGCGATGTAATGTGGGAGGAAAACACCTCGGTGTGCTGCATCGATTATACCGGCAGCGATTTTCACCCCACCGTAATTTATCAAAATGACGCATCTCATTTGCCCACCGAGCTATGTACCCTGGCACACCAAAGCTGGTGGAAAACAACCATAACGGAGGATACAAAATGAAAATAATGGCAGTAGATTTTGGCGACGCACGCACAGGGCTTGCTGTATGTGACCGCACCGAGTTTTTGGCGTCCCCTGTGGGTGTCATTCACGAAAAAGATTTTGAGCAGTGCGTAAAAAAAGTTTCTTACGCGGTAGAGGAGTACGGTGTACAGGAAGTTGTGGTGGGCTACCCAAAGAACATGAACGGAACAGTGGGTGAGCGTGCGCAAAAGTGCGAGCTGTTCAGCCAAAAGCTGCAGGAGCTTATTTCGATCCCCGTTAAACTGTGGGACGAGCGCTCGACTACGGTTTCGGCGATTGGTTACCTGAATGAAACCAATACGCGTGGCAAAAAGCGCAAAGAGGTTATCGATGCGGTTGCGGCAACAATTATTCTGGAAAGCTATCTGGCATACAGAAAAAACCATAAGGAAGATTGATTATGAGACAACCAAAGCACGTATCCGATTCCAGAACCGAACAAATACAAATTTTAATGCCCGAACACATCAACGGCGCCGGTCGGCTGTTTGGCGGCCAGCTTGTGGAGTGGATTGACGTTGTTGCAGGTGTGGTTGCACGCCGCCATTCGGGCTGTAACGTCATTACCGCAGCGATTGACAATCTCCAGTTTAAGGCGGGTGCGTATGCCAACGAAACGCTGGTGCTTATTGGGCGCATTACCCATGTAGGCAGAACGTCAATGGAGGTGCGTGTAGATACTTATGTAGAGGATTTGGGCGGCTTTCGCCGTGCAGTCAACCGTGCTTATTTGGTGATGGTGGCTCTCGATGAAAAGGAGAACCCCACCGAGGTGCCGGGGCTGATTCTTGAAACCGAAACGGAGCGCGCCGAGTGGGCGTCGGGTGAGCGTCGCCATGAATTGCGCAAACAGCGCAGGGTAGAAGGCTATTAATTAAAACAAAAACAGAATTTTTAGGGCCTCACAAAGTAAGACGGCATCTGCTGCATGTAATATACCAGCAAAAAACAGAGGGTATTTCTATTTTGCTACTAAGAAAGGAAATATTTTATGCAGAAAAAAGTTTGCATTATTTCCGTTGTTTTTTTAGGTATCTGTTTCGTATTAGCTTGTTTCTTTCTAATTCGAGGTAGTTTAAGCGTACCCACCATTACTTCGGTTAAAGTACTTGATGATGAATTAAATCCCTTGCCTATAGAAGATGGCTGGGTAAAGCTGAACAGTAAAAATATAATTGAGGTAGAGGTGAAAGGCATTTGCACAAGAGTTGAATTTTATGTAGAGCCTGTAGAAGAACCGGCTGATCAACAAGGTACAGAGTTGGCTGATACAACAGTAGCAGAGCCTGCAAAGCCATCAAATGCAGATAGCTATAGCCTCCAAAGGTGTATTTCTTCTCGCCCTCCTTTTCGTTGGGGATATTTTAATTGGAAAAACACGGAAAGAACCAGTTGGCAACCTGATCATGGTTTTAAGGGGCACATTTGGGTAATTGTATATAATAAAGATATTGCCAGAACTTCTAATACCGAAAAGTTTTTAGTCAAAGCAATTTATGAATAAAGTTGTGTTATGAGAGCAATCACCAGGAATATAGAAAAAAGAAGGGCGGAGGTTATCCGTCCTTCTCTTTTTTCTTGTCTTTTGCAAGCAGTTCACGAATACCCATGTAAAGTAAAAGAAGAGCAAACAGCTTGCTAAGCAGCTCCTCACGGATGACACCGGTCAGCCACAACCCAGCCCACACCCCAAGCAGACCGAAAGCAATACAAATAAAAGCCGATTTATAGTTGATGAACTTGTTTTTTGCGTGAATGCATACCGCAATGATTGCGATAGGAATAAAAAAGATGAGGTTTATGCCCTGTGCGTTAAGCTGATTTATCCCCACAAATGCGGTGAGGTACAGCAGCAAAATGGCTCCGCCCCCTACGCCCATGGATGCGGCAATCCCGGCAAGCAGGGAAGAGATAAAAATCCAAATTCCGTTCATCGAAACAGTAACCGTGTTGCAGAATAAAGGATAAACACAGCAAACACCTTTCTCAGCCAAAAGTCAGGGATTTTCTTTAAAAACAGCGCACCCACCACTGCCCCGATGATACCCCCGGGCAAATAGGGCAGCGCGTCTGAAAATGTTACATTGCCGCGTGTAACATACATATAAGAGCTTGCCGCCGACAAAAACAGCGTAATCAAAATGGCGGTGGCATGGGCAGATTTTGCCTCCCCATCCAGCTTCTTTAAAAAGCTTACCGCTACAATGCCGCCGCCTGCACCAAACAGGCCGTTAAGCACTCCGATAGATGCCCCTGCCAAGGCATGCATGATCAAGTTCATTCCTTATCCCCCTGTGCTTAATTGGTTCGGCTGTAGCACCTTTTTGTCAGCAAAAAAATAAGACCTATGAAACAGTGTTCCATAGGTCTTATTTGATTATACCTGCTGCAACGCAACCTGCTTGAAAATAGGCTGGTATTGTCTCACTGCTAGGGCACCATGTTACCGGCAGCCTTGTAGATATCGTACCACTCCTCGCGGGTAAGCTTTACGCCAGATGCCTTGCAAATATCCCGTAGGCGGCTTGTATTCATGGTACCTACAATAGTCTGCATTTTTGCGGGGTGGCGCAAAATCCAGGCGACAGCGATAGCACTGTTCGTGACTTGATGTGCCTGAGCGATGCGATCGATCACTTTGTTCAGCTCGGGAAATTTTTCGTTGTCGAGAAAGACACCATCAAAAAAGCCGTACTGGAATGGGCTCCATGCCTGAATGGTAATGTCCTTGAGACGGCAGTAGTCCAGTATACCGTTGTCGCGGTCAACAGAAGAGGGGATCTCCATGTTCATGGTGAGCGTAGAAGCAACCATACTGCAATTGGTGATGGAAAACTGCAGTTGGTTGACGATCAGCTTATCGGTCAAATACTTATTCAGCAGCTCAATGGTCATGGGGGGCAGATTGCTGACACCAAAGTAGCGAACCTTGCCCGTGGCCTTCATATGCGTAAATGCCTCTGCAACCTCTTCAGGCTCCATCAAAGCATCGGGGCGGTGCAGTAAAACCACGTCGAGGTGGTCGGTTCCCAGCCTTTTCAGTGAACCGTCTACCGAGTCGATCAAATACTCTTTTGAAAAATCGAAGTAAGCACCGCGGCGAATGCCGATTTTCGACTGAATAATCATTTCATCGCGCAGTGAAGATTTAAGATCCACTGCTTTGCCAAACAGCTCTTCACACTCGCCGGAGCCGTAAACAGTGGCATGATCAAAAAAATCAACACCCTCGTCCAGCGCAGTACGAATCATAGTTTCCGATTCTTTTACAGAAAGCTTATTCATCCTCATGCAGCCCAGTGTAATTTCAGATGCCATGAGTCCCGATTTGCCGAGATTTACTTTATTCAAAGCAGTCACCTCATATTCAATGATAGGTCAAACCAAATTCGATTTATCCATCTCGATACTATCCTTTATAACTTCCGATGCAAGAATGTACCCCGCAACCGGCGGTACAAACGAGATACTCCCCGGGCTGTGTTTGCCGTTTGCACTGCTTGCCAGCACCTTTGCCGCAGGTTCGTCCGAAAAAACCACCTTAAGGCTAGGGACGCCGCGCTTTCTGAGTTCACGGCGAATCACGCTCGCAAGGCGGCAGCCGCTGCCCGCTGTGTCCGCAATGTCACCAACCTTCAGCTGTGTGGGGTTTAAACGGTTACCCGTACCCAGGCAGGAGATTAAGCGAACATTTTTTGCAAGGCAGGTTTCGGCGAGATGCAGCTTTGCGGTTACCGTATCAATTGCATCTATAATATAATCAGGTGCAAAATCAAATACAGCGCTGCTGTTATCGGGCAGGTAAAAACAGTCGGCAGACTGAATATCCGCTTCGGGGTTGATCGCTAGCAAACGCTTTTGTGCAAGTATGCTTTTTTTCATACCCACATGTTCTTGTGTATAAAAAATCTGGCGATTCAGGTTGGTGATATCCACCGTGTCATGATCCACCAGCAGTAAATGGCCTACACCCGCACGGCAAACCGCTTCGGCAGCTGCGCAGCCTACGCCGCCCAGCCCAATTACCGCTACCCGCAGGTTTTGCAGGGTGTTCATATTATCTTCGCCCAAAAGCAGGGCGGAGCGCTTTAAGAATTCAATCAAACGGGTTTCCCTCACTTGTAAAAAGTTACATGGTCCAAATAATATTATATCCCGCCTTGCCGTTAG
>NZ_DALZQO010000001.1:112012-160806 GCF_032017025.1 Hydrogenoanaerobacterium sp. | reverse complement strand
GAAAGAGTCCGGAATCCCTTTTAATAAGTGTTGGATTATAAATACCATACATATCGTACAAGGCAGGAGACAATGCTTTGTTGTTATTCTGTTAGAATGGTTTATTCCTCGGTAAAGTCGTAAAACTCCTCAAGGCGCTCCATGAAGATTGCCGAGATATTGTTGAATTCATCCTCATCTTCAATGGCAATCAAAAATTCCTCGTCACCTTCGGCTTCCACTTTCAGAACGATCAGTTCACCGTCGTCCTCCGCCAGTGTTTCCTCATCCTCCACGGGGATAACTGCGATGTAACGGTTGTCATCTTCCTCGTAGGTATCGAGCACTTCAAAATCGTGGTCAACGCCTTCCTCATCCTGCAAGGTCAAGATATCCGGTCCAAATTCCATCTCTTCATTGGTGTCCATAATAAACCTCCATTGTGCATGGCAGCACATCAAATTCATTGAAACGGTACAGCCGGGTAATCTTTAAAAGCTGCACAGAATTTCTGTTACTTTCATATTATAATACAAATGAGGTATAAGTCAACCGGAAAGTATTTTTAATACTATATTAACAAATTATATTAAGATTATTTAAAAAATATATTGACATTACATATAAAATGTGCTATATTAAAGACACAAAAGAAAGAATAAACAAGTACAACATTCCATGAAAGGTGGCGATTCCAATGTACACGGAAGCTGAACCAGTCCAGTTTGCGGGCTGCGTGTTTCAAACGGAATGCGCAGCCGATCTCGAAACGTAACCTCACCAAATCAGAAAGCTTTATCGTTTTATATGTTTGTTAAAACGCATTACTTTTAGCTCAATGGCGGTTGCCATAAATTGGTGTAAGGTTTTGTAAGGAGAAGGTTAACATCTGAATAAGCATTTATCTGGTATCATTTATAGCATATCCGGTAACATGTAAAAATGAATTATAAAGGTTGAGTCCAATGAAATAGTCAGATGAGCCCACACAAAGAATAGAAGAAGGGTGAGTCCAATGGAAAGATAGGCGGGTGCCTATTTACAGGCAAGGTGCTATCTCAAATTTACGAATAGATTACTTCCATTATACTGCAAGAATGCTTTTGTTTTTGTAAGTAATCCTCAGTAAGCGTATTCGAACCAAAATGAAGATAGGAGATTTAACCTGTATAAAAATTATATAAATGGTGCGCAACAGTAGTCATTTATAGCCTTTATAAACACTAAAATTTAAAGCTCACGGCAACAATAGCTGCCGTGGGCTTTTTGCATCTATTTAACAGGTGACGAACCGATTTTAGCTAATTTAGATGTAAAAGTATCTACTCATAATTGCGCTTACCGATTGCTTTCTTTTATGGCTTATGCTACCATTACAACAGTAATTTGCCAGATATTTCTTGTGATAAACTAAGGTAAAGCTCCGAGTACTACCGCCGAAAGTTTGCATTTAGGCGAAAGGCTGTTTATGGTTTGTTCTACTCAAGCGGTGCATTTTGAGGCGTAGTTTTTTAGCATTTCGCATAGTGTACGATTTCTGGGCAGCCAATTTGCTTAATTTTGAAATGCAGCTTGGGTATGGGGTGAAAAATTTTGCTGCAAATAGGATGGAGGGCATATTTCCAATGCGAAAATGGATTAGCTTAATAATTGTTTTTGCAATTACTCTGTTTTTTATCTTACTCTCTTATTCTGACCCGATTTACAGAAAATCTGCCCCAGCCGCACAAAAAGGCTTTCTTGACCTTTCAGCCTGGAACTTTTCGCAGGATGGGCTTGTAAAGCTCTCGGGTGAGTGGGAATGCTACGACGGGCAGCTGCTGTCACCGGCGGATTTCAGCGACAGTGCAGCGCCAAAGCCGCAGTTGACGGGCTATGCGAATCCAACCGCTACGCGTATTAGTGGTAAGAGCGGCGGTTTTTTAAGCCCTAAGGGTGCCAGAACATTTCGCCTAGTTGTAGCTACGAATCACGAGACAGATTATCTTGGCTTACGCGTTGATAATATCAAAATGAGCAACAAGCTTTACATAGACGGCAAGTTGAGAGGCTCAAGCGGAACCCCTGCATTAAATGCAAATGAATATCAACCGAAAAATGCAGCTTACAATATCTATTTTAGCCCGGATCATGATCAGATCGAAATCCTGCTTCAGTCGGCAAACTACGACTTTCCCTTACGGGGGTTGATGTATACCGTTCTTTTAGGCGAGCAGGAAGACATCAGCCTTCAAAGATCAATCAAAACTTCATTAGAACTTTCCGGTGCTATCCTTTGTTTTTTGTTTGGACTGTATTATCTGTTTACGTTTTTTTACATTCAAAAAAGCAAAAGCATGTTCTTTTCTTTTGTTGAGTTTTTTTTGCTGTCCCTTGTATTTTTAACGACCGGTGAAAAGATGCTTTACAGTTTAATTTCTACAATATCGTTTGAGATTTTTGCGAAAATACAGGTGATAAGCTTTACCGGAGTAGCGGTTTCGATTATTGTCTATACCAATGCTTCCCAAGAAAAAGCATTCCCCAATTATATTTTTAAACCTACCCTAATCGGGCTTTTAGCCTATATTGTGCTTGCTGTAGTCACGCCCTATTCTGTGTACAGCAATCTACTGGTTTTCAGCCATATGGCAATCCTGTGGTCTTATCTTTTTATTCTATATAGGCTAGCCTCTTTTTACAAAAAAGTACCGGTTGGCTCGGCTGATAGAATTAATATCATACTTTACATGCTCTGTCTGGGTGGCTTGACGATTAGCTTTATCAATGGTTCTATGAGTGTATTGAGTTTAACGGCCAGTCAGGCTGTAGGGTCAGCGGGATTTTGTATCTTTGCAATTTTTTCACTGATTTTTTTGGTATTTCGCTTTAGTGTAAACTACCATAACATGCTCAAAATGGACAAGGTCAAAGATGAGTTCATTACAAAAACCTCCTACGAATTAAAAGCGCCTTTGGGCAGTATTGTAAATATTTCCGAAGCAGCCCTTGCAAGCAGCCAGAAAGGCACTTATTCTGCGGAAGAAAATATCTATGATGCCGCTGCCACTAAAAATATTGCATTAAGATTATTAAATGTTGTGAATTCAACGATGGATATCACACTGCTGACCAACGACCAGCTTGTGCTTACAGCCTCTCCAATTGATATTAGGATTTGTGTTGAATTGGTTTTGGAAGGCTTTCGGAACTACATCCACAATGAAAAAATAATTATCATCAGTACAATTCACCAATCCATCGTGGTGCGGGCAGACGAAAGAAGGGTTAGGCAGGTTTTATGGAATCTACTGCTGAATTCTGTAAAAAGCATGGAGCAGGGTACGATAACGCTTTCTGCAACACGGTTCGACGAAAAAGTGTTTGTTTCTGTACAAGATACAGGCTGTGGCATCCCGGAAGAGAAATGGGAGGAAATTTTTAATCCATATACTACTTTAAAATTGCAGGGGATCGGGCTGGGGCTGTATCTCTCACGCTTGTTGATTGAGCGTATGGGCGGAAAGCTTTGGCTGGAGTGGTCGGAGATTGACAAAGGAAGCCTGTTTATCTTTTCTTTGCCCTACTCAGCAAAAAAGGCCGATAAAAGCTATGTGGCAGACATCCCTATAAAGGAACAGCCTCATTATGCTTTTGCAACCTTTGACAAACCTGAAGGCCACGAGGATGCGGAACATACGGTTTTAGTTGTAGATGATGAGATGTTTAATATGCGTACGGCATCTTCTATCCTGCAACATGATGGATATCGCGTTTTAACGGCTTTTTCAGGAGATGAGGCCTTGAAGAAAATAGAAGATTATCGCATAGACCTCGTCATATTGGACATTATGATGCCCGGCACCTCTGGAATTTCAATCTGTAAAAAAATCAGAGACAAATATTCGCTGATTGAGCTTCCCGTTTTGCTGTCTACGGTGGGAAATAGCAATTACAATCTGAATTTAGGTATGGCGGCCGGCGCGAACGATTTTATATTTAAGCCCTTTGAAGAAAGAGAAATCGCTTCAAGGGTACGAACGCTGATTGCACTGAAGACAACTATGGAGGATGCGATAAAAAGTGAGCTTGCGTTTTTACAAGCGCAAATCAAGCCGCATTTTTTATATAATGCAATCAACACCATTGTTTCCTTCTGCTACACCGATGGTAAAAAGGCAGCTAGTCTTCTTACCGATTTTAGTAAGTACTTGCGGCTGACCTTTGAGGTGGACAATAAGGTGATGATGATTCCTCTGCGGAGGGAAATTGAAATGATAAGTGCCTATACCCAAATAGAAAAAGCCCGTTTTGGTGAAAAAATAAGTGTGGAGTACGATGTTGACCCAATGCTGCTGGGGCTTGAGGTTCCGCCCCTTTGCATTCAGCCCCTGGTAGAAAACGCAATCAAGCATGGTCTGCTTCAAAAGGGCGGAGGCTGTGTAACCATCTCAGCCAAGCAGCGTGACGGAGTTGTTCTGTTTGAAGTAAAGGATACAGGAATCGGCATGTCGCAGGAAACGATCCTCAACTTGAAAAATGAGGACTATACGAATAAAGGCGTAGGTATTTCTAATGTGAGCAGGCGTATAAGGAGATGGGGCAACTCCAATCTGGATATTTGCAGCACACCGGGTGAAGGCACTACCGTAACCATATCGGTTCAGGCATACAGGTAAGCGTACTGTCGGAAAGGAATTAAAATGAGAGCTATAATTATAGACGATGAGCAGCCAAGTTTGAATCTTATGAAGATTATGATAGGCACCAATAAGCATTTGGAACTTGTGGGTGAATTTTTAAGTGCAGATGAAGCGCTCGATCAGATACAGGTGCTTATGCCGGATGTGGTTTTTGCAGATGTGGAGATGCCAGCTCTAAACGGTATTGAGCTGTCTCAGAAAATAAAAAGCATCCATGATAACATCCAAATTGTTTTTGTTACGGCCCATGAAAAATATGCAATTGAGGCATTTAAGGTTCAAGCAGTGAATTACATTTTAAAGCCCATTACGCAGGAGGAACTAAACATAACCGTCAATCGGCTAGTGAAAAATTATAACAACCAAATAAACCTTTTGCGCACACCAAGTACCAATCATATTCTACTGCTTGGCGGACTAAAGGTTTACGGAAACGCGATAGATGAAGAGGTCAAATGGCCAACGATTAAGGCTCGCGAGCTCTTTGCTTATTTTGTTTATAACCGGGAAAAGGAACTGGATAAATGGGAGCTGTGCGATATATTATGGCCGGATGCTCCTGCTGCTAAAGCGGAACAAAACCTGTACAGTGCGATTAACCGGATGAAAAGCAGCCTGAAACAGGTAGGTGTTCAGGATGTTTTAAAGTGCGAAAAGGGCAAATACAGTATGGATCTGCGTGGCTTTTCCTGTGATGTTTGGGAATTTACCGAATTTATTGAAAATAACCCCTTTGTAAGTGCAGAAAATATCTTAAAATGCGAAAGAAATTTAGGGCTCTATCAGGGGGGGCTGTTTGGCAGCGAAGGGTATTCTTGGGCTGCCGAGTTAAGAGAAAATATAAACCTTCGCTTTCTAAGAAGTGCTAAGAATATCGGCTTGTATTATATAGAGCACAAAAAATATGATAAAGCGGAAAAACTTTTACAAAAGGCGATTCAGATGGACGCAGGTGATGAGGAAACCGCTGAGTTCATGATGAAATTATATTTCCTTACCGAAAATAAACAGGCTCTGGTAGATACCTATAAAAGTCTGGTGTATTATTTAAAAGAGGAAATGGGCATCAGCCCCAAAAAATCAACGCAACAGCTTTACAATGATTTATTAATCAAACTTTAATAGAAGCATTTTTACAACGGGAACAGACTTATCTGCTCTCGTTGTTTTATTTTTGATTAAAAAAGTATCATTTTTAAATGTAGACCAATTTTGTGAGTTATTTGTGAGTTGAAATAGTTATAGTGGTAAAGAAACCTAACATTATTTACCAGATGCAGCAAACCCGTTCCCGGATGGCTGTGTATTCTGTGAAAAGCATAGATACAATCGATCCGTTTACCACAAACCACTATAACAATTAAGGAGCAAAGATTTATGAAAAAGAAAGCATCACCTGTTTTAGCTCTTGTGCTCGCCGTAACTTTATTGAGTTCAGTATTTGCGCCGGCTGTTCATGCACAGGCTGAAACAGAAATTCCGCTGTCCTCCGGTGCTGAAATAGTTTCAGTAGAAGCACCAGTAGAAACACCAGATTCCGATAACTCACAGGAATTACCTGCAGAGGGTGAGGAAGTAGTCGATTCCGGCAACCAGCAGGGATTAGAGGAGCCTACCGGGGGCGAGCAAACAGCCGATTCCGGAAACCAGCAGGAATCAGACGAACCTAGCGAGGGTGAACAAATAGTCGATTTCGGAAACCTACCGGAGCTGTCGGCGGATACCGCAGAAAAGCCCTTTATCACCAAGATATCTTTTACAAATTTTAAAGGTGAGCCATTGGGCAAGGATGTAGATAAAGCAGCGGAGGTTCGCATCAGGTTTGACTTCGAGCTGCCGAATGGCCATAATGTAAAAAAAGGCGATACCTACGGATTGCAGATACCGCCGCAAATCGACATCGTAAATGAAATGGATTTTCTACTTCTGGACAAAGGCGATCTAACGGTCGCAAATGTACATATCAGCAAAGATGGAAAGGCAGTCATCACCTTTACCGATTACGTAGAGAAGTACTCCAATGTATCGGGCTTCTTTTTTATCAATACACAATTTGACGAAGAAGAAATCGGCAACGAAACCCCTGTTGAAATTAAATTTCAGGTTGAGGGTAAATCCGAACCCTATATTGTTGAAGTGGAGTTTAAACAAGATGGGCCCACAATGACAAAAAAAGGCGATTATAATAAAACGGATGGTACTATAACCTGGACGGTGGTGGTGAACCCCGATAAAATGACGGTAAACAACGCCGTGTTTACCGATGATATTCTTGCGGGTATGACGTATGTGCAAGGCACTGCAAAAATCACCCCGGCAATTGGAGGAAAAAATTTCGAGTATGCATCTTCTGGGCAGGTCGATTCTGGAAGTGCCCCCTCAAAAACCGGTACGCTTACCTATGTATTCCCTGAAAAGATTCAAGACACCTATACCATAACTTTTAATACTAAGGTTACCGCAGATTATGCATTCAAACTAGAAAATGAGGCTTCGCTTGCTTATGGTGATTCAAAAACAATCAAAGCAAAGGCGGAGGTAACACGAAGTGTTAATTTCATTCGTAAAACAGGTGCAATTATAAAGCAGGGCACGGAACAGTATATTGAATGGACCATTGAGGTAAACCCCGATTCCTATAAGCTGACCAAGGCCAAGATAAGAGATATCATACCGGATGGACTTGTATTGGTAAACGAAACAGTAAAAGTAACCAGAGAGGGAACGGCCGTCGAATCGCCTGTTTATACTTATGACGAGGGCAGCAATACGTTTTCTTATACTTTTAATGGTGAAATTACCAAGCCATGCAAAGTGGTTTTTCACACCAAAGCTTCCGACCCTAATTATTACAAAGGAAATGGAAAAAGATTTAAGAACATTGCCACTTTAACTACCGATGAGGATATTCCCGAGGATAAAAAAGAATCAGGATATGAGATTGGGCTCCCAAGCAATGTCATTAAAAAAGAAGGCGAGGGGTATGACCCAGCCACACAGGAAATTTCCTGGAAAATTACCATCAATGCCAATAAGATTGACATTGCGGGTGCGGTTGTCACCGATGAAATTCCCGATGACCAGGAGTTTGTTGCAGGTTCTGCCAACATTGATAAGCTGGGCACAGGGAGCTTTACTAAAATACCGGATGGCAACGCAAACACTTTAGAATATACATTTAACACGGGTGCTGAAAACAATGACACCTACGTAATTACTTTTAAGACCCGTGTTAAAGACGAAAAGCTAACCTCTGGTAACAGCAGGAAGACTTATTATAATGATGCAACAATTGAAATCAATGGGGTAAAAACCACGGATAAGGGAGATCGATTTGTTGAAAGCAAGGTGTTTGAGAAAAAAGGAGCATCCTACGACTACACAACAAAAGAAATAACATGGAAAATTACCGTTAACCAGAACGGAATGCCGCTGAAAAATGTAGTGGTGACCGACACGATTCCGGAGAAGACTGAATTTGTAATCGGGTCAGTTTTGGTTGGCGAGCAGCCAGCCACGCCGAGTGCGAGTGCACCCCCAACTGCTGGTACTTATTTCTACGATACGGAATCGAAAACGCTCACTTATAATTTTGGTAATATCAACAAAGAAATGGTCCTCACCTTTAAAACAAGAATTAGCGACCATTCTCTGTTTGCAACAAACGAGGATATCCCAATAAAAAATACTGCCCGTTTAACGCACAGCTTACATACTGATGAAATCAGCAGCGAAGACAGCCAAACAGTTAAAAATAGCATTGTTTCAAAAAAATCAACGACACAAAATGCCAGCAAGTTTATTGATTGGGAGGTTACAATCAATTCCAACAAAATCAAACTGACCGAGGCAAAGCTCACAGATACTCTTCAGGAGGGGCTAGCACTGGATAAAAATTCGGTTAAGCTATACGAAATGGAATTGAATGCAAACGGAGAGCTCTCACAAGGCTCGCAAATTTACTATCCTCTAAGCAGTGTAAAATACAACGCAGACACCCGTGAGATTATTTTCCCCCTGCCCAACGGAATTGAAAAGGCTTTGCTCCTCACCTTCCGCACTAATATTACAGATAAAAGCAAATCACCCTTCACCAACGAAATCTCGTTTGCGGGGCAAGGGCAGTTTGCAAAGTCTTCCTCGGGTAGCGTAAAGGTCTTGTCACAAGGCGGTGGCGGTGGAGCTACCGGTGAGAGTGGAAGCATAAAGGTTATTAAGGTAGATGCCAATAATGTTACCCGCGTTCTTTCGGGTGCAGAGTTTGAACTGCTTGATAAAGATAAAAACCCGATTGATTTTGCTGTGACAGGTGAAGACGGCAGTGTTGTATTTAAGCAACTCTTATTTGATGTTGATTATTCCATCAGAGAGGTAACTGCTCCGGCAGGGTACCAACTCAGCTCCGAGGTTTATGAGTTCCAAGTACACAACAGCACCGACCAAAAAAACATCACCTATCAATATAAAAATACCAAAATTCCCACAAGCGGTAGAGGCGGCGGCGACGGCGGAAAAAGTGGCGGAGGCAGTAGCTACAGCGAGAAAGAAGAGAACCCCAGAATGGGCATTGATCTGATTGCTCCTACTGTGTATACGTTGCTTGTTTTATCCGGTGCCACGGTTTGTTTCATCGTAAATAAAAAGATTGGTACCCCTAAGAAAAAGTAGAACAGATATAGACCCATACATGAAGAACCCCAAAAGAATAAAAACCACGAGTACCGGCTGGTGCTCGTGGTTTTTGTTATTTATTCCATATATTGATTTTTTTAGGAAATATAACTGGTTTTAAAATAAAGAATATGGTAAAATATATAGATTTTTTTAGAATAATATGGATATATGTTCTGCATTATGATATAGTAAAAACATTAATGATCAATTCATGGTAAAGAAAAAAGATAATGATTGTATAATAAAACAAATATTCAGCCTTTGGCTGAATGCCGCGCGTAGCGCGGTACTTGCCGTTTGGCAAATATGTTTTATCACATCGGAAACGGTCTTTGCGTGCCTTAGCACGCAAACTTGCGCCATGCGCAAGTGTAAAACTGTGTTTTAAGACCGATTTATGATATAATCTTATGAACTTTATTGTTTTGAAAGCCGGAAGCGGGGGCGTTTTTTTACGAATAAAACTGAATTTTCTATAAGAAGTAATTAAACATTGTTAAAAAACACCTTTTATGTGTCAAACGTAAGGAAAGATCTATTACAAATACAAACCGGAAGGAAAATTCAAAATGAAAAATCTAAAGATAAAAACAATCATCATTGCTACCATTGTTATTGTAAACTTTTTCTTACTCTGCATGGTAGGAACCGCTGTTTTCTCAATCAACAAATTATCCCAGCAAACACAAACGCTTTATGAACAACCACATACAAACCTTGTCACAGTTTGGCAGATGAACAGTAGCATTGCCTCAATTGGAAGTACCTTGAAAGATGGATTGTTGTATAAATCCATGGATGGAACCTATATAGCGGCAGACAGCATCAAAAGAAGTCTGAAATCAATTGAAGAGGATATGCAGGGTCTAACAAACCGCATTGGTGAGAATGAAATGCTTACCGATGTTCAAGCTGCTTATACAGAGTGGTCGGCTACCATTGATTTGGTCATACAACATTTAAAGAGCGCCGATTATACCAAAGCCCTTAGTGTTATGGAAAACGATTACACTTCGGCAACTAAAAATCTTACAAAAAAATTTGATAATCTCAGTGAAATGATGGGAGAAAATGCGCAAAACTTCTATGCACAGTCGCAAGAGCTATCTAGAATTTCATTCATTGTTATGCTAGCAGTTTCGGCAATATCAGCAGCTTCCATTATTACAATTATGCTGATGATGAAAAAGAACATTGAAAATCCGATTAAAATTGTTATGAATGCAGCGAAAGAAGTTGCAAATGGTAATTTGAGCAGAAAAATTGAGTACAACTCTAAAAACGAGATGGGCGTACTTGCAGATTCTATTCAGCACACAGTCGATACAATCAATACCTACGTCACCAATATATCTGAAGTGATGGAAATATTGGCTCAAGGTGATTTTAGTGTTTCTGTTGATCTCGATTACATCGGAGATTTTGCCCCCATCAAAACCTCGATCAATGATATTATCCTTTCGCTCAACAATACAATGACTCAAATTAATGAGGCTTCCAACCAGGTTGCAAATGGTTCTGAGCAAGTGTCTACCAGCTCACAGGCATTGTCTCAAGGTGCCACGGAGCAGGCGAGCTCGATTGAGGAGCTTTCGGCTACAGTCACCGAGATTTCCCATCAGATCAGAGAAAATGCTGACCACGCCTCTGATGCCAATGGTAAGGCAAGCGTTGTTGCCAATGAAATGATGCAAAGCAACCAAAAAATGCAGGAAATGATAGAGGCGATGTCGCAAATCAGCATTTCGTCCAAAGAAATCAGCAAGGTAATTAAGACAATTGAAGATATCGCATTCCAAACCAATATTTTGGCGCTGAATGCTGCTGTAGAGGCTGCACGTGCAGGCGCTGCGGGCAAGGGGTTTGCAGTAGTAGCAGATGAGGTGCGCAACCTTGCATCCAAGAGCGCTGAGGCGGCAAAGGGAACTACTTTGCTGATTGAAAATTCCATTGTTGCGGTAAATAACGGTACAAAGCTGGCAGATGATGCTGCAAACTCGCTGTCAACTGTGGTAGAAGGCGCGGTAGGTATTATAGATTCCTTAAATAAAATTTCCAGTGCATCCACAGAACAGGCGCTTTCCATCAATCAGGTAACACAGGGCATTGACCAAATCTCGAGCGTGGTGCAGACCAACTCTGCAACAGCGGAAGAGAGCGCCGCTGCAAGCGAAGAGCTCACTGGGCAGGCACAAATGCTAAAACAGTTGGTTGATAAGTTTAAGGTAAAAGACGATGCTGCCGCCACTTACTTCAATGACAGCGATGATGACCTGACGGATGATTTCAGCAATGCTTATTCCAAGCCTGAACTGACTTTTGCAGGCAAATACTAATTAAAAATGCAGTTTTTATTTATTAATTGCATAGTAAATCGTACATAGAAATTGATGGGAGTATCGTGCTATGATGTGGAAAGAAAGCTATAGGCTTGGTGTAGACCTGATAGACGAACAACATTTTGAGCTATTTAAGATGGTCGAAAATCTATTAAACACCTTTGAAACCGATAAAAATTGGGATCGTAAAGAGGACTATATTGCTGCCATTTCATTTATGAAGGATTATGTCGTAAAGCATTTTCAAGAAGAAGAGGAGTATCAAGCTTCTATTCAGTACAGCAATATTGAAAACCACATAAACGAGCATAGAAATTTTACAAACACCATTCTTGATTATGAAAAGAAATTCATCGCGACAAATTATGACATTAAGCTTGTAAAAGAGTTTGCAGGTACATTAGTATCATGGCTGATTTATCATGTTGTTGAAACAGACCAACGTATTGTAAATGGTGTGCACGAGGCGGAAGAAAAGAGCGAGAAATCCTATACGGAATGCTTTTCAACAGGGGCAAGTCAGGTTTTTGAACGGATGTTTGGAATTGAAGAAATCGAAATCAGTGAAGCTCCGATATTGAATCATCCGATTTCAGGAGACATATTTTCGAAAATTGAGTTTGTGGGAGATCTCAACTGTGAAGTGATCTTTTCCTATCCCAAAGAACTTGCGTTTCAGCTTATGAAAATCATGACTTTTATGGATACAAACGAAATTGATGAAATCGTATGCTCTGCAATGGCTGAAGTATCGAATATTATCAGCGGCAATGTGACAACCGCACTTTTAAACCAGAATTGCAACTGCGATATACGCCCGCCGGTAGTAACCGTAGGTACCTATGTAGGTGCTATGCAAAACCCTAGGGCAATTTCAATCCATACAGGGATTGGAACTATGGAAATTGTGGTATCTCGGTAGAGTATTACTTTACCGGCAATAAGCGATACGAAAGCAACAGTTCGCTTTACGGCTTCAGTTGTTTAAAGAAATGCGAATAATACGACTGGAGACGATGTTGGTTAAAAGATACCACTCCAAAAAGCCTAGGCGGGCCGATGTGTATTTTTATGCCGACATGGCGATACCCCCAAGAGGCGAAGGGGATTTTTGTAACAATATCGTTTCCATTTTCAACTCGGAGCGTTTTAAAAACTCTTTTGTTGTAGGATTTTCGGAATGCGCTGTTGCCAACACGCGGGCAGCCAAATAAGAAAACTTCATAATCTTTTGTCGGGAAATTGTATTGCAAATCAACGGCACACAGTACGGCTAAAGCAGCGCCGTAAGAGTGCCCTGTAATTCGAACAAAAAACACATCTTTGGTTATCAGGTTGTGAATCTTATCTCGAATGGTATCGCTTTTGTATGCATTTATAAAACCGGCATGTACCCTTATTTTTGATGTTGCATTATTGTATGGCACTACCTTTTGCCAAAATGTAAAATCAGTGAGCCAATCCTTGCAGGAATCCGTTCCCCTGAAAGTGATCTCTAAGTGGCTGCCCCTGCGACGAATATAGCTCTGGATGTCGGTTTTTGGATCGTCAATAACAGTTAGATGTTCATAAGGCAGAATGGGCTGAACACTATTGTATGCAAGGGCGGACGATTCCATCATTTTAATTACGTTGTATTTCGTCATAAAAACACCTCGCTCTAGTGTATGGCGTAATTGAAATTTTGCTATCAAAATGTTAAAAATAAGCGTGTGTTTCGGTAGTTTTATGCAATAACGCTGCGTAAGCTTGAAAAATATGTTTAAGGGCAATGGCTGATTCACTCGCCATTGCCCTTAAATTATATAAAAAAGGGTGAAGCAGCGGTTTCACCCTTTCTAGCAACACCGTTATTGGTTGAGCTGAGGTGGCTGTTTATAGCACCAAAACCAGTCATTGCAGTCAAGATTCTGCGCTTGAGGATTTGTCTGCCGCTCCACCAGCTCGTTATATGTTTTAGGCGCGGGCACCATCGCAGGTTGCCCCGGCTGCCAGTTTGCGGGAGTAACTACCTTATCTTTATCGGTGGTTTGCAGCGCCGTAACAAGGCGGAGAATTTCCGGAATACTTCTGCCGTTTGTAAGGGGATAGATTAGAATGGCCCGAATGACCTGATTTGGGTCAATGATAAATACATTGCGAACGGTTTCCTGGGTACTGGCTTCCGGCGCAATCATGCCGTAAAGGCGTGCAATGTCTCCGGTTCGGTCTGCAACAACCGGGAAGGGGATTTGTGTTCCGGTTACCATATAAATTGCGTACACCCAAGCCAGGTGTGATGGATTACTGTCGATGCTAAGGCCCAGAAGCTGTACATTTTTGTCGGTGAACTGATGAAAGGCCTGTGCGAATGCGATAAATTCTGTTGTGCATACCGGCGTAAAATCTCCCGGATGTGAAAAAAATACAACCCATTTGCCTTTATAATCAGAGAGCTTAATAGGCCCAAATGTAGTGTTCGCGCTAAAATCCGGTGCTTTCATACCAATGCTTAAATGATTCATGTCCAAAAATAGGACCTCCTTTTCTGTTTGGTATATACTATGCAGCGGTAATTTTAAAAGTGAGATACAAAAAACAGCTACGATTCGGTGCAGTCGAATATCTGCGGGGGCTTAGCGCGGAATTTTTTAAGTAATGCCTTGCGCTGATAGCGAGAAAAAACAAAGGCAAACAAAAAATGCGACTTCCACCAGCAGATGAAAGTCGCAATTATGCTCAATAAGTAATGTCTAATTAGCACCAAGAACCGAAGCACTTGCTAAGGATAGCAAAAATATCATTAAAACACATGATTTTTGAAACCTCCTTATATTATTTGTCTTGCAAGAACAACCTCATTATAGCACACTTCATTTAGAAATCCATCAAGCAATTGTTGGCTGTAAAACAGAAAAAATGTGTATCATAAACTGGAAAAAGGCGATAGAATCTTTGGTAATATACAAGCCTGCGACGCAAGCAAAAAGGGCGAAGCTGTAAAGCTTCGCCCTTTTTGCCTTTAATGTATTTTGATTAAAACATGGGAACAACCGCGCCCTGATAGGTATCGTTGATGAAGGCTTTTACCTCATCGCTCTGCAATGCGGCGACCAGTGCCTTCAAATCTTCTCTGTTCTCATCGCCTTTGCGAATTGCAATGATGTTTGCAAAGTTGGTTGCTGCAAGCGAATCCTTATCCTCAGATGCTAAAGCATCGGTAGACACATTAAATCCAGCCTGAATTGCATAGTTACCGTTGATGACAGCAAGGTCAACGTCGGGCAGAGAACGGGCAAGCTGTGCTGCCTCAATCTCCACAATTTTAAGCTTTTTGGCATTCTCGGTAATATCCTTTACGGTTGCCCCCAACCCCGCGTCGGGTTTTAGCTTAATCAGCCCTTGCTTTTCAAGCAGTAGCAATGCTCTGGCTTCGTTGGTCGTATCATTGGGCACTGCAATTTGTGCGCCATCTTTTAAATCTGCAATGGATTTTGTTTTGCCTGCGTAAATCCCAAATGGTTCATAATGAATAGCCGCAATTGATACCAAATCGGTTTTATTTTTAGCATTAAAGTCATCTAAATACGGCTTATGCTGAAAGTAGTTTGCATCCAAATCGCTGCTTTGTAAAGCAAGATTGGGCTGAATATAATCGGTAAATTCGGTAACTTCCAGTTCGTAGCCTTGTTTTGCAAGAACTTCTTGAGCCACCTTTAAAATTTCTCCGTGAGGTGTTGGTGATGCACCAATCATAATTTTACCTTTGCTCTGCACAGATTCTGTGCCGGATGCTGCCTCAGATGAGGTAGCGGCAGAAGAATCGGGCTGTTTTGAAGCACAGCCGGCAAACAATGTGAGGGTTAACGCTGCAGTTAATGCAAGTGCTATTATTTTTTTCATACAATATACCTCCAAAATGTATTTATAATCGTTTATCGGTAGAGCGTGCAATTTTCATCCCAATCTCTTGGAACACTTGTACCAAAATTACAAGCAGTACAACGGTAACCAGCATAATATTGGTTTGGTAACGATGGTAACCATAGTTTATAGCAATTGTGCCCAATCCGCCGCCGCCTACAAAGCCTGCCAATGCAGAGTAACTGAGTATGGTGGTGATAGCGATTGCACCGTTTACAATCAATGCGGGTTTGGCCTCGGGAAGCATTACCTTATAAATAATCTTGATGGGGGAAGCCCCCATAGATTGAGCAGCCTCAATGACACCGCGGTCAATCTCCTTGATAGAGGATTCCACAAGCCGTGCGATAAACGGCGCAGAACCAATCACGAGGGGGACAATCGTTGCAGTTGAGCCGATTGTAGTGCCCACAATCGCACGGGTAAACGGAATTAACGCGACCAATAAAATCAAGAAGGGTACCGAACGTAAAATGTTAACAATAAAACCGAGTGTACGGTTCAAGCCAACAGCAGGGCGGATTCCGTCTTTATCGGTAACCACCAATAAAATGCCCAAGGGCAGCCCGATGATGTAAGCAAGCAATGTAGACACTAGAACCATATAAAGAGATTCTAAAAGGCCTTTGGCCAGCAAACCGACAGTAGCCTGATCAAACATCCTCTTGTACCTCCTCTACTGTCAACTCTTTCGAACGTAGATATGCAACCATTTTCTTAGCGGATTTTTCATCCTCCGGCAGCTGTACCACAATCTGCCCAAACGCCTTGCCGTCGATATTCTTTGTGTCTGCAAAAAGGATATTGACGGGCTCCTTGCAATCGAGCACCATGTTGGCAATCACCGGCTCAAACGATGAGCGGCCGTCAAACACAATGCGGCAGCAGTGGCTGCCAAAGCTATCAATGCGTTTTCCCTCGGGGTATACAAGGCGTTTTGCCGCCTGCGATTTGGGGTTGGTGAAGATTTCCTCCACACTGCCCACCTCGGCAATACGGCTTTGATCTATAATTGCCACACGCTGGCAGACTTCTTCAATAACCGCCATCTCATGCGTAATAATCACAATCGTAATGCCCAGCCGCTGGTTAATATCCTTTAAAAGCGCCAGAATCGAACGGGTTGTGGTCGGGTCCAGTGCACTGGTTGCTTCGTCGCACAGCAGCACCTTTGGGTTGGTGGCAAGTGCGCGTGCAATGGCGATACGCTGTTTCTGCCCGCCCGAAAGCTGCGACGGGTAAGATTTCGCCTTATCCGAAAGCCCCACCATCTCCAAAAGCTCGGTGGCACGCTTTACCGCCAGTGCCTTGGGCACACCTGCAATTTCAAGCGGGAAACAAATATTCCCGATAGAGGTGCGCTGCATCAGCAGGTTAAATTGCTGAAATATCATGCCCATCGATTGCCGTGCCATGCTCAACCCCTGGCTGCTCAGCTTTGAAAGGTCTTTGCCATCAAAAACAACTGTACCGCTAGTGGGTCTCTCCAAAAAATTGATACATCGTACCAGCGTGCTTTTACCCGCACCGCTCATTCCGATGATGCCGAAGATTTCACCCTGATGGATATCAAGGTTGATGTCTTCGAGCGCGTTTACGGTAAGATCTTTGCTCTTAAATATTTTGCCCATGCTTTGCAGCTGAATCAGAGCATTGGTTTCACTCATAACTTCACCGCTTTCCTTTTTCTTCGCCCATTGCAAATTCATATCATAGATTGCCGTTCAATTCGAAGCAAATATTTCTCTTGCCTGTAGCAGAGTCTGTAATTTCAGACAATTCTCTAAAGTGAGAGATACAAATTTGCAGCTATTTCGCGGGCAGAATTCACAATAAAAAAACATTATTTATTATAATAACATATTTTAGCATAGCAGTACAGATACAAGTGGAATTATTTTAAAATTGTTCCACCTCCTACAACAATATCGTCACAATAAAACACAGCTGCCTGCCCGGGTGTAACAGCACGCTGTGGTTTTTGCAGCCGAACCTGCACCTTTCCGTCATTGATGGGGGAGATGACAGCAGGAGTTTCCTCCTGATGGTAGCGTGTTTTCACCGTAACCTGCATTGGCTCGTTTAGGTCAGCGACTGCAATCCAGTTGAGGTCACCAACCGCAAAGGTATCACAGAATAGCTCATCCTTTTTGCCCAGTGTAACGGTATTTTCCTTGGCATCTTTGCCAACAACATAGCGTGGTGAATCAAAGCTCAATCCCAACCCTTTGCGCTGACCTACCGTATAATGCACAATGCCCTTGTGTTGCCCCAAAATCTTACCGTTACGGTCTATAAAATTGCCTTGCTGCAATTGTACACCCATTACATTGGTGAGAAAACCTGCGTAATCGCCGTCCCTTACAAAACAGATGTCTTGACTGTCGGGCTTGCGTGCATTGATTAGCCCGCGTTCCTCTGCCAGTGCGCGCACCTCACTTTTCAGCAGGCCGCCAAGTGGAAAGAGCGTACGAGCAAGCTCCTGCTGTGTGAGCATATACAGCACATAGGTCTGGTCTTTTGATTGATCGCGTGCTTTTTTCAGCAGCCAACGGTCGGTGTCTGCATCGTATTCCACCTGTGCATAATGCCCTGTGGCAATACAGTCTTTCTCCAGCAGTAAGGCGCGTTGGAGCAGCCTACTAAACTTAATATAGCGGTTACAATCGATACAAGGGTTGGGTGTTTCGCCGCAGACATAACCATGTACAAAGCGTTCGATCACATCCTTTTGAAAATGCATACCAAAGTTGAACACATAATGGTCAAAGCCAAGCTTGTAGGCGACACTCTTCGCATCCTGCACATCATCAAGCGAGCAGCAGGTTCTTGTTCGGTCGTTTATGCCAACGTCATTGTTGCTAAACAGCTTTAGGGTTGCACCACATACCTCATAGCCTTGTTCCTGTAATAATGCGGCGGCGGCCGAGCTGTCTACACCGCCGCTCATTGCCACCATCACCTTTTTTTGCATCTGCGCGCCTCCTTGCATTTCCTATAATTCCTATTAATTTAATATGAATTATAAACTGCGAAGTAAACCTTGTCAACACTTTTTCATACATTTTTTATGAAAATATCATTTTTTGAACATACTAACATTAAAAGTCAATCTGCATATTTCACAAAACGTTAATTGACCAATTGTACAATGTGTGGTAAACTAAATAGGTTACAGTTACAGAATTCTCGTTTTTTCGTATATACTGGTTTGTTTCAAGGTTTTCTTTGATTGGCTGCACCGGATGGCTAGGGTGCACCGCGCAAATCGGTATTGGGCAGGCGGGCGTATTCGCTACCGTATTTGCCCTAAATCTGATGGAATGCGGATTGTTATTGGAACAAAATACAATATCTTTGAAAAGAGGACATGAATGAACCAGATACCCTTTTTGCAGTTAGACCTTATCCCCGAAATCCAGCGTGCGGTTGATGCCATGGGCTTTGAAACGGCCACTGATATCCAGTCGCAGAGCATCCCCTTGATCCAAAACGGCTACGATGTAATCGGCCGTTCTCAAACAGGTACCGGTAAAACAATTGCGTTCGGAATCCCTGCAATTGAAAAAATTGATACACGCGAGGCAAAGCCCCATGTGCAGGTATTAATCCTTTGCCCCACCCGTGAGCTTGCCATGCAGGCTTGCGAGGAGATAAAAAAGCTTGGCGAGTTTATGCCCGGCATTAAAACCGCCGACGTATACGGCGGAGCGCCGATGGACCGCCAGATTCTCAAGCTCAAACGCGCGAACATTGTAATTGGCACTCCCGGGCGTGTTATGGACCATATGCGCCGCAAAACACTCAAGCTTAACCATTTAAAAATGATTGTGCTCGATGAAGCCGACGAGATGCTTTCGATGGGCTTTCGTGAAGACATTGAAACCATTTTACAGGATACTCCTGAAGAACGCCAGACCATCCTGTTCTCAGCTACAATGCCCCCTGCGATTATGGCTCTCACCAAGCAGTACCAGAAAGACCCTCAGCTTGTTGAAATTGACAAAAAGCAGGTAACGGTTGAGAACATCGAGCAGTATTTTTACGATGTACCCATGGGCAGAAAGATGGACGCGCTGAACCTTATTATTAAATACCACAACCCCAAGCTTGCAATGATTTTTTGCAACACCAAGGCAATGGTCGATGAAATTACCGATTTTTTGGAGAAGCAGGGCTTCAACGCCGAGGGGCTACATGGTGACATGAAGCAGAGCCAGCGTACCAAGGTAATGGATTCGTTTAAATATGGTAAAACCAGTATTATGGTTGCTACCGATGTCGCCGCACGCGGCATCGACGTCAACGACATTGACTACGTTATCAACTACGATATCCCCCAAAACTCCGAGTACTATGTCCACCGTATCGGCAGAACCGGCCGCGCAGGAAAAAGCGGTGTGGCGATTACCCTTTGCAGCGGCAGACGCCAAGTCGATCAGCTTATGATCACCGGGCGCATGACCAAATCGAAAATTATCCGCAGTGAAATTCCAAATGCAAAAGACATTCTAGTAAAAATTGCAGAGCAGAATATGGCAAGTGTGGAGGAGTTCATCCAGAATACCCCCGAGCTTGCATTCAGTGATATGGTGGAGCGCCTCAACGAAAAAGGCTTTGCGCCCGAGGTTGTTGCAGCCGCTTTGATGGAGATGCATTTTGGCAGACAGGATTTGGAGCTCAAGGAGATTAAAGCGAACAAACCCAAAGAGCGCATTGGCGGCGCACCGCTGAGCTATTCTAAAATCGTGCTCAATATCGGTCGTTCCAGCCGTGTAGCGCCCAACCATATTGTGGGTGCCATCACCGAGCGCACCAACCTTTCGGGCAAAGACATCGGTAAGATTGAGATTTACGATGAGCGCAGCATTGTTGGTATCCCCACCGATGACCTTGAGGCGACGGTGAGTGCAATGCAGAACAGTAAAATCTGCGGCAAGCCTACTACCGCCGCTGTTTACGAAACCCGCGAGAGATCCGGCGGCTATCAGCCGCGCCGCGGTGCGCCGCAAAAGCGTGATGGCTACCGCAAGGACGCACCAAAAAAAGACGGATACAAAAAGGATTTTTATAAAAAAGATGGCGGAAAAAGCGATGATCAGAAGGATTACCGCAGCCTGTCGAAAAAGCGCTATCATAAAGATCGTGCATAAAACGTATAAAAAAATCCGATGTCATTCAGACATCGGATTTTTTGTTATTTACTGCGTGCATTGGAGGTTCCGTGCTCCCTAAGGTAGGTTGCCTCAAGGTCAGACAGATGCAGCTTTACCGCAATGGGGTATTTGTCGTAAGCCTGGCTGATTGCGAATCCGCCGCTTTTTGCGGTATCGTCAAAACCGCCCATGTGCCAGCGGATTGCCATTGCTTCACCAGTGTTAAGCCGGAGAAAGCGTTCGATTAAAAACACACTTTTTTCGCCGTGTCCGTAGGGGAAGATGTCCTCCACCGAATAGTAGGGCTGTTTTTCCCATTGGCCGGTTTTTTCATTTTTCACATTGCGGGTAGCAACCTTATAAAACTGTGCCTTGCATAGGTCGTGCAGCAGCGCGCACAGTGCAAAGCTTTCGGCATTGTCTTCGCCCTGTACAAAGTGCTTTTCCATCATCACTTCGTACACATTCACGCTGTGCTGTACCAAGCCGCCCTCGCAGGCGCAGTGAAATTTGGTGCTGGCAGGGGCGGTAAAAAAGTCTGTTTTCAGCAGCCAATCCAACAGCTTATCTGCACCCTCACGTGAAATATTCTGTTTATAGTAAGTAAGAAATTTCTCTTTGTAATCAATGTTTTCCATAGGTACACCTCGTTTATAAGATAGTATCAGTATACCATAAGTTACAGCAATTTCCTATCGATCTGCCGATATTTCTATTGACAAACACTGGTAGCCGCATTATGCTATATTTAGATGATTACCTAAATAACTAAACATCTAAATACAACATTGGAGATGATATCATGAACGACGTATGGGGAGCAATGTCCGACCCGACAAGGCGTAAGATTCTGGCGTTGCTTCGAAAGAACAACATGACAGCAGGGGAGATTGCAGACAACTTTACTATGACAAAACCATCCATCAGCCATCATTTGAATATTTTAAAGCAGGCGGAATTGGTGGATGCCGAGAAGAAAGGCCAGCAGATTGAGTATTCCATTAATACCACCGTTTTGCAGGATATTTTGGGGTATGTCGCCGACTTGGCAAATAAAAGGGGAGAATGAGTGATGAAATATCAAAAAATAACAGTTCCCATAGCAATTGTAAATTTAATCGCGCTGGTTACGGTGACCACGGGGCTGCCTGAGCAGGTTCCTGTACACATTAACATACACAACATAGTAGATGGCTATGGTCCGCGCTGGGTGGTACCTCTTTTCGGGCTGATTCCGCTGCTGATGCTTGGAGGTATGTTTTTTTATCACCGCTACACCGAAAACAACAGTAAGGTACAAAAAAATAAAAAAACAGAGGAAATTGTATTCACTACGCTTGCACTGTTTTTTACGGTATTTTCATGGTTCCCAGTATTGGTGGCAAGCCAAACTGTGCAGCAGGTTCAGCTTCCCATGGAGCTGATTGTTGGGTTGCCTTTGGGCGCACTGATGATTGTTTTGGGCAATTATATGGGGGTTATTAAGCAAAACCGTTTCTTTGGGATTCGCACCAAATGGACGCTTGGAAACGAAGAGGTATGGCGAAAAACCCACCGTAAGGCGGCATACTGGTCGGTTGCCGCGGGGCTTATCATCATTGCAAGTTCGTTGCTTGCCTATGCGGTGCACGATACAATGTTTGCTGTTGTGGGGTTAATTCTGTCTATTGTATTGCTTGCGGTAGTACCCATCGTTTACTCCTATATTGTCTACAAAAAGCTCAAAAGTGAATAATACCTGAATATTATTAAAAGATAAGGATGATGCGCAAGAGATGCCGGCAGAAAAGTTGGATTTCGACAGGGTAACGATCAGCAAATAGAATTGGACACATTGAGCGCTTCTCTAAATTACTCTTTGCAATTTCAGATATTTCGGGAATTCCCACATATGTTTTTTGAGTTTTGCGATTAATAGAGCAGTATACCGCCTAAGACATAGGGAATCCCCTTGTAACCACCTGCTTTTTGTAATATAATAATAGAACACAACTATTTCGATTATTCAAGATTACGGAGGGATACCATGCAGAGAACAGAGATAAAATCGCTCTGGCAAAATGCGGCAGAGCTTGCAGATCAGCAAGTTACTGTCGGCGGATGGGTAAAGACCATCAGAGATTCCAAGCAGCTTGGCTTTATTGAGCTTAACGACGGCTCAAACTTTAACAATCTTCAAATTGTGTTTGAAGACAATAAGATAGATAACTTCAAAGAGGTTGCAAAGTATAATGTTGGTGCTGCGGTTGTGGTAACCGGCAGGGTCATCTTAACTCCGGAGGCAAAGCAGCCGCTGGAGCTCCACGCAGAAAAGATTGAGCTTGAAGGTGCTTCCGCACCCGATTACCCCTTGCAGAAAAAACGCCACTCGCTCGAATACCTGCGTTCCGTCGCACATCTGCGCCCCCGCACCAATACGTTTGCAGCGGTGTTTCGCGTGCGTTCGGTGGCAGCCTATGCCATCCACAAATTCTTCAACGAGCGTGGCTTTGTATATGCGCACACACCGCTGATTACAGGCAGCGACTGTGAGGGTGCGGGTGAAATGTTCCGCATTACCACATTGGACGCGAAGAACCCCCCACTTAATGAGGACGGCAGCGTCGATTACAGCCAGGACTTTTTTGGCAAGTTGACCAGCCTTACTGTTTCGGGGCAGCTCGAAGGCGAGTGCATGGCGATGGCATTCGGCAAGATTTACACCTTTGGACCAACATTTCGTGCCGAAAATTCCAACACTGCGCGCCACGCTGCGGAGTTCTGGATGATTGAGCCTGAGATTGCGTTTGCCGACCTAGACGACAACATGCAGCTTGCGCAGGATATGATTAAATATGTGTTGCAGTATGTTATGGAGCAGTGCCCCGCCGAGATGAAGTTTTTCAACGACTTTTATGACCCCGACAAAGCGCTGATTACTCGCCTTACCGACCTTGTTAACTCCGATTTTGGTAAGGTAACCTACACCGAGGCCGTCAAGCTGCTCGAAGAGCACAAAGATGAATTCGACTATCCCGTATACTGGGGCTGCGACCTGCAAACCGAGCATGAGCGTTACCTCACCGAGAAGATCTTCAAAAAGCCGGTGTTTGTCATCGATTACCCCAAGGAGATCAAATCATTCTATATGAGAATAAACGACGACGGCAAAACTGTCGCCGCAATGGATCTTTTGGTGCCGGGTGTCGGCGAAATCATCGGCGGCAGCCAGAGAGAGGAACGCCTCGATGTACTGCTGGCTCGCATGGAAGAACTGAAGCTCAACCCGGAGGATTACTCCTGGTACCTCGACCTGCGCCGCTACGGCGGTACAAAGCATGCAGGCTACGGCTTAGGCTTTGAGCGCCTTATTATGTACATGACGGGTATTTCCAACATCCGTGACGTACTGCCGTTCCCAAGAACAACCGGTTCGGCTGAATATTGATTTACCAAAAATTGCATGGGCAGAGCTTGTAAAAACAGGCTCTGCCTTTTTATTTGCCCGCCAAATGCACAAAAAAGGCTTCCTTTTTAGCAGCTACAGTAGCACATTCCCGAAATTCATCATATAATATGCAAGGTAGCAAAATAAAACTTGCAAAAAAACGAGATTTGAGGTACAATAAACCGTAGTTAATAATGTTTTATGATTTTTTTGAAGAATTAGAACTTCATGCAAAGGCGCATGGGACGACAGCGACCCGATAACAGCGCCAATTTTAGGAGGATCGTCATGCCGTCTTATGA
The DNA here is from genome assembly GCF_032017025.1 of Hydrogenoanaerobacterium sp. Classification (NCBI taxonomy): domain Bacteria; kingdom Bacillati; phylum Bacillota; class Clostridia; order Eubacteriales; family Oscillospiraceae; genus Hydrogenoanaerobacterium; species Hydrogenoanaerobacterium sp. Next base: position 136,344 of record NZ_DALZQO010000001.1, on the reverse strand, counting down.
ATCGATGAGCAAACAGGAGCTTTTGCAGCTCAAAGAAAAACTTGGTGCAGAATTTGAGGCGTTTAAAGCAAAGGGGCTAAAGCTTGATATGTCGCGTGGTAAGCCGGGCGCAGATCAGCTTGATCTTTCCATGAAGATGATGGATGTGCTCAGCAGCGAAACGAATCTCAAATGTGCCGAGGGAACCGACTGCAGAAATTACGGTATTCTCGACGGCATTGCAGAGGCAAAGCAACTGCTTGGCGATATGATCGAGGTTCCGGCCGAGAATATCATCATCTACGGCAACTCCAGCCTAAACGTCATGTACGACACTGTTTCCCGCTCTGTTACCCACGGAGTTATGGGCAGCACCCCATGGTGTAAGCTTGACGAGGTGAAATTTCTCTGCCCTGTACCGGGCTACGACCGCCATTTTGCAATCACCGAGTTTTTTGGAATTGAGATGATTCCTATCCCCATGACTTCTACCGGCCCCGATATGGATATGGTGGAACGCCTTGTGGCAGAGGATGATGCCATTAAGGGTATTTGGTGTGTGCCGAAATATTCTAACCCGCAGGGAATTACATACTCAGACGAAACCGTTCGCCGTTTTGCACGCTTGCAGCCGGCAGCAAAGGATTTTCGTATTTACTGGGATAACGCATACGGTGTTCACCACCTTTACGAAGATGACCAGGATATGCTGATTGAAATTCTGGCAGAGTGCGAGCGGGCAGGCAACCCTGACCTTGTGTTTAAATTCTGCTCTACCTCCAAGATCAGCTTCCCGGGCTCGGGTGTCGCTGCTATTGCGGCATCCGCTGCAAACCTTGAATTCATCAAGAAGCAGCTTGTATTCCAAACCATTGGTTACGATAAACTCAACCAGCTGCGTCATGTGCGTTATTATAAGAATCTTGACGGAATGAAGGCGCATATGAAGCTGCATGCAAATATTTTGCGCCCCAAGTTTGAGGCGGTGCTGGATACTCTGGATAAAGAGCTTTCCGCCTGTGGCATCGGCAGCTGGATTCGCCCCAAGGGCGGCTACTTTATCTCGTTTGAGTCACTTGAGGGCTGCGCCAAGGCGATTGTTGCAAAATGCAAAGAGGCCGGCGTTGTGATGACCCCCGCCGGTGCAACCTACCCCTATGGCAACGACCCGCACGATAGCAACATTCGCATTGCGCCGTCGTTCCCCACACCCGAAGAGCTTGCAACCGCGACAGAACTGTTTGTGCTGTGCGTCAAGCTCGTCAGTATTGACAAAATTCTAGCCAACAAATAAATCTACCGCAGAAACGGCCGCCTTTTTTGTAGGCGGCCGTTTCTGTTTCCCTCCCGCTGTTAGCCGCAGTGGGAGGCTTTGTTATTTGTTAGAGACAATCAGTGAACGAACCTGTTCCGGCAGGTCTTTTGCATCTTCTTTGCTTAGCCCCTCGGTAAATACGGGAGGGAGTATTTTTACATTTACCTCCGCAGGGCGAATCCAGTTGCCGTTTGCCTCCATCACCTTGTACGAGCCATCAATGCAAACCGGAATAATCGGTGCCTTGGTTTTTAGTGCAATTTTAAAAGCTCCCGACTTAAACTCGCCTATTTTATCACCTTTGCTTCGTGTCCCTTCGGGGAATACAATCACAGAATAACCATTTCTCACGTTATCTGCCGCAGCACCGAGTGCCGCAACCGACTGCCTTGGGTTCTGCCGATCAATGAAGACACAGGTGAGGTGTTTCATCCAGGTGCGGATGAGCGGCAGTTTCTTTAGCTCCTGCTTTGCCACAAGCCCGTTGGCATGGGGAAGTGCAGTGAGTAGAATGGGGATATCAAAGTTGCCCTGATGGTTGCTGACAAATACAGCAGTCTCGTCGGGAATGTTCTCGAGCCCGCTGACATGTACCCGAACCCCGGCGCAGCGCAGCAGTGCATTTGCCCAGTTTCGCACCTCACGCTGCACAATCGCGTCACGTTCGGCTGCTCTGCCCTCTGCATCCAGCCGTTCTACTTTGCGCATTTTCGGAATTAAAAACACGAGATATGTCCAAAAATAAATAAACCATGCAATTGTTCTCATAGGCGGAAATTCTCCTCTTCAGCGCCCAGCAGCAGTTTTTCCAGCTCTGCCACATCGGATACGATATAGTCGGCACCTGATTCCTCAAATTCGGCACGGTCACCAAACCCATACAGCACGCCCACACAGCGCAGCCCCGTGGCTTTTGCACCCATAACGTCGTATTTACGGTCACCAATCATCAGCGCCTTTTCTAAGTCAGTAATACGGCATTGCTCAAGTGCATGCGCAATCACTTCAGCTTTGTCGGTGCGCGAACCGTCCAATCCGCTCCCGCTGATAAAATCAAAAAATCGCAACAGATCGAACCTTTCGAGAATTTTTTCTGCAAAATACTGCGGTTTGCTCGTTGCCAAAATCACCTTTTTTCCGGCATCCTTTAAATGTTGCAACAATTCAACGGCACCTTTATAAGGAAAACATTCCAGCATCCCTTTCTCATGGTTGTATTCATGGTATGTTGCGATTACTTTTGCAATTTGCTCCTCGTTTAGCCCAAAAAACTCTCTATAAGAATAGCGTAGTGAGGGACCGATAAAGGCACGCAATTCACTTAAATTGGTTACCTCTATACCGATTTGCTTTAAAGAATATGCAACGCCCTTGGTAATCCCCTCTTCGGAGTTGACAATTGTGCCATCAAAATCAAATAATATGTATTCCCAGTTTCCCATAGTATCTCCTTTTAAAGTTAGATATAGATTTATTATATCAGTCCTGCCCGCACATTACAATCTTCTAAGGCAGATCGAATTGATCTCTATCGTAGAAGAATAGAAAATCCATATTGCTTCCACTATATTTTAATTGACATTTGATGCCGATTTAAATATAATAAAGGTTATGAATGTCGACGGGGACATGTAAAAAAATGGTTAAAATCCCGCGGACAGGACAAGAAAAAAGTGGAGGTTTACACATGAAAAGAATTGGCAAACCGGTGTTTTTCATAGTGGTGCTGCTTATCGCCCTCCTAACTTACGCCACATTTTATGGCATAAGTTCAACCTATGGTGATGTCACAAAGACTTACATCAAAGGTGCGGGCGATATTCGCTGGGGCATTGATATTCGCGGAGGTGTTGACGTAACGTTCAGCCCGCCGGAAGGCTTTGATGCAACCAATGAGCAGATGGCATCTGCCGAATCGGTTATCAAGCTTAGACTGCTATCGCTTAACATTACGGATTCTGAGGTATATACCGACTTTAACAAAGACCGTATCATCGTTCGTTTCCCCTGGAAGCAGGATGAGACAAACTTTGACCCTGAGGCTGCAATCGCAGAGCTGGGCGCAACTGCAATGCTCACCTTCCGTGAGGGCATCAATGTAGATACCGAGGGCAAGCCCACTGGTGCTACCAAAGACAATATCATTCTGCAGGGCAACGATATTAAAAGCGCATACGCCAGCATGACCCAGCAGAACAAACCGGTTGTAGCGTTGGAGCTCAATGAAAGCGGCAAGCAGAAATTTGCCGATGCTACCGGAAAACTGGTGGGGCAGCAATACCCCAATAACGTCATTTCCATCTGGATGGACGAAACAGTGATTTCGTATCCGACCGTAAACGCTAAAATCACAGAGGGAAAAGCTACTATTGAAGGTAATTTCACTGTTGAAGAAGCAAAATCTCTTGCAGATAAGATCAACGCCGGTGCGCTGCCCTTCAAGCTGCAGACTGAGAACTTTAATACCCTGTCTCCGACAATGGGTATGGGTGCAAAAGATGCAATGGTGCTTGCCGGTGTCATCGCTTTTGTATTGGTTTGCATTCTTATGATTGTGTTCTACAGGCTGCCGGGTGCAGTCGCCTGTATCGCTCTGGTGGCACAGGTTACCGGTATCGTAGCTTCTACAACCGGTTTCTTCCCAACCATTCCGAGCTTCACAATGACACTTCCCGGTATCGCCGGTATCATCCTGAGTATCGGTATGGGTGTTGATGCCAACGTTATCACAAACGAGCGCATCAAAGAGGAGCTTAAAGCGGGCAAATCGCTTGACGGTGCAATCAACCTAGGCTTTGACAAGGGTTGGAGCGCAATCTTCGACGGCAACATCACCGTAATCTTTGTTGCGGTTGTACTTATGGGCGCGTTTGGTGCACCGGGTACTGTATTTGCAAACTTGCTCAGCCCCATCTTTAATTTCTTTGGCCCATCCACCGCGGGTTCTATATACTCATTTGGCTACACATTGCTGGTAGGTATTATTATGAACTTCCTCTGCGGTGTGCTGCTGTCCCGTCTAATGCTTAAATCCATTTCGCAGTTTAAATGCTTCCGCAAAGCATGGCTGTACGGAGGTGACAAATAATGATAGATTTTTGTGGCAAAAGAAAACTGTTTTATACCATATCTATCGTAGTGATTGCTTGTGCCATTTTATCTACTCTGATATTTGGTATTCAGCTTGATATTCAGTTTAAGGGCGGAGCGATTATCACTTACTCCCACACGGGCGAGGTGGATAAAGGAGCTGCTGAGCAGTTCATTCAAAGCACCTTGGGCGAAAATGTCAGTGTGCAGGAAGCGGTAGATATCACTACAGGCAATACCAATATGGTGGTGTCTCTTACCGCAGATAAAAGCCTTTCTTCCGATAAGCAGCTGGCACTTACGGATGCTCTGCAGAAAGAGTTTCCTGACCAGAACTTTGAGGTAATTCAGATTAACAACGTTGACCCCACCATTGGTAAAGAGTTTTTTGCAAAATGCCTGGTGGCACTCGTGCTTTCTGCATTTTTGATGGTTGTTTACATCGCATTCCGCTTCCGTAAAATCGGCGGCTGGTCCGCAGGTGTAATGTGCGTGCTGGCACTGATTCACGATTCCATCGTTGTATTCGCAACCTTTATCATCTGCCGAATTCCGCTTAACGAGAACTTCATCGCGGTGGTTATTACTATTATCGGTTACTCGCTGAATGCCACCATCGTAATCTACGACCGTATTCGTGAGAATCGCCAACTCATTGGCAAAACGATGCCGCTTGCAGAGCTTGTTACCAAGAGCGTCAATCAGTCTCTCGGCCGTACCATTATGACTAGCGTTTCCACAATCGCCGCGATGACAATTGTGTGCATCGTAGGCAAGGTTGTAGGTTTGGATTCAATCCTTTCCTTCGCATTTCCCTTGACCATGGGTATGATTTCCGGCTTGTATTCCTCTGTTTGCATTGCACCCGCATTGTGGACTTCATGGCAGGAGTACAAAGTGAAAAAGGCAGCATAGTTTATTACAAAATGAAAAGACAGGACATTTTTGTCCTGTCTTTTTTTCTGCCTCTGTGGTATACTTTTAACACAATTGATTGTCAGGGGGTGATGCGGTGGATGTTGGAATATCTACCGCCTGCCTGTATCCTATGGAAACAGAGAAAGCACTGGAAACACTGGGCAAGCTGGGTGTTCGCACTGTCGAGATATTTTTTAATGCGCCAAGCGAGCTGCAACCGGAATTCTTGGCAAAGCTCAAAGCCATTGCACAGCAGTATGCGCTGAAGATTATTGCAATTCATCCCTATTCTTCGGGTTTTGAGCCATTTATGTTTTTTACAAATTATGAGCGTCGTTTTCAAGATGCAATGGTCATGTATGAGGATTACTACCGCGCTGCAAATGATCTCGGTGCGAAAATTGTAGTGCTGCACGGCGACCGCAAAGAGGGACAGTTGCCGGATGAGGTGTATTATGACCGTTTTGGCGAGATGTTTCTGCATGCAAAACAGAATGGTGTTATTTTGGCGCAGGAGAATGTCGAGCGTTGCAGAAGCAGAAGCAGTAGTTTTATTCGTCGCATGTACGAGTATTTAGGCGACAATGTACGCTTTGTGTTAGACCTAAAACAGGCAGTGCGCTCGGGTGAAGATATTTTTACTATGTGCAACGCTATGGATAAGGGTATTGTACACCTGCATCTCAGTGATAACTGTGCGCAGGGAGACTGCCTGCCGCCGGGCAGCGGAACTTTCGATTTTGCGGCACTGAAACAACACCTTAAATCGCATGGTTACATGGGTTCAGGCGTAATTGAGCTATACCGGAACAACTACAAAACAACCGCAAATTTATACGAGTCGTATTGTTTTATGAAGGCTATACCTTAAATTAAATTTCGCTAAAATTCGACAAACAGTTAGGGTGCTTCACAGGCAGAAAAACAACAATCTATGCACAACGACGGATTTGTGAACAGATTGTCGAATCATGTCGAAAAAAATTTCTTTAAAAACGCTCCTCTAACTATATAATTGTAAGTGAGGGATAGGAGGGTTCTAAATTGAAGCAAGCTGACAAAAAACTTACAGCACACCTGCAAACAGAATGTAAGACGATCTTGACAGAGGGGAGGTGCGAGGCTGAGGAATGCGAGGGAGTTACGGTTTACGGGCTTGCAATGTATCAAGGTGATAAGCCGGTAGCGGTAATATCGGACATTTCTTCTTACCGCAGCAATGTAGAAGAATTGGTTGCCTTATGCAACAGAGCCCAAGTGACCAAAGACACGATTTGGGATGTTGTAGACGACTATTTAACCTAACCTGTAAAACTACATAAAATTTAGGATTTAACTTGTATCTGCTGTGGCAACATGATACAATATGAAGTATTCAAAGCCAAGGAGATGAGATGGATGAAGTGTCCTTTTTGTGGATATGAGGAAACTAAGGTGATAGATTCCCGGCCGACCGATGAAAAAATCAGACGCCGCCGTGAATGCCTAAATTGTGAAAAACGTTTTACGACATATGAGGTGGTTGAGACTATGCCGCTGGTTGTCATTAAAAAGGACAAGTCACGCGAGATATTCGACCGCGATAAATTGATGAATGGTTTGGTTCGCGCCTGTGAAAAACGCCCAATATCCGTTGAGATGCTGGACAATATCGTAAATGGTATTGAAACACAGCTACTTAATATGCTTGAGAGAGAAGTATCATCTTATCAAATTGGCGAAATGGCAATGCAGAGGCTAAAAAATATCGACGAGGTTGCTTACGTGCGGTTTGCATCTGTTTACCGCCAGTTTGCCGACATCAACTCTTTTATGGATGAACTTAAAACTTTACTCAAAGAAAAATAATACAACAAAAAAGGAACGCAAAACGCGTTCCTTTTTGTTTTTGCCAAAAGGCAAGTGTTTTTGCATGCAAAATATGCTAAGATAAGAAAGAGATACCCTTAGCAATCAATTTGATATCAGCCCACTATGTGATTAGGTTACAGATAAAACTTTAGTTATGCTTATAATTAAATTATACCGAAAACAAAAACACATTCATAGAGTAAGGAGATTTATATTATGAGCGTTATGACAATCACCAAAGAGAACTTTGAAGCTGAGGTTATTAGATCCGAAAAAACCGTATTGCTCGATTTCTGGGCACCCTGGTGCGGCCCGTGCAGAATGGTATCCCCGATTGTAGATGAAGTTGCACAAGAGGTTTCTGCTACTGCAAAGGTTGGCAAAATCAACGTGGATGAACAGCCCGAGCTTGCCGCAGAATTCCAGGTTATGAGCATCCCCACTCTTGCGGTGATCAAAGACGGCAAGGTAGTTCAGTCCTCAGTGGGTGCAAAATCGAAGGCAGCTATATTGGGTATGCTCGAAAAATAAAAAGGTGCTACTGCAATTACGTATAGCTGCGCAGCTTGGCTTTGTCCAGTATCTTCACCCCGCCGCGAAACAGCTCGACGATGCCCTCGTCGGAAAAATATTTGAGCATGCGAGATACCACTTCGCGCGCAGAACCCATATATTTTGCAATTTGCTCGTGGGTAAGCTGGATATTATCAGAACCCTGCTTTGCAAGCTCATCCAGCAAAAATATTGCAAGCCGCTTATCAAAGCGCATAAATAGTATTTGTTCCATCGCCCACATAACGTCCGAAAAACGGTCGACCGTTATTTTGTTGGAAAAATTCTCTGCATATATATTTCGGCTGATGATTTGAGAAAAAACGGCTGAATTGATGAGCAGAATTTCACAGGGCGATTCTGCATCAATGTGAACGTCAAAGGTGATGTTCTTGAGAATACAGGAGGCTGAAAGCATGCATATATTTCCACTGGTTAAGCGGTAAAGAGTTACTTCGCGCCCGTCCTCTGAAAGGATGTAGGTGCGAAGTTCGCCGCTTTTAACGAGCAAAACGCCAATACAGTCGTTATCGCCACCATGAATATTATGGCCGCGCTCGTATTGTACAGAATGGGTGTTGTTTAAAATCAGTTCTTGTTCGGCAGCATTCAGTTTATCCCAAAAGGTTAGGGTTTTGCTGAGAAGTACGGCATCTTGCTTTTGCAGCACCGTAATCCCTCCTCTTTTTTGTAATTAAAACCAGTATAACATATTTTGAAAATGGAATGGTGAACGCAATGAAAAACAGTCAGAAAATTCTTATTGTCGGCGGTGTTGCAGGCGGCGCGTCGGCAGCCGCAAGACTTCGTCGTCTGGATGAAAACGCTGAAATTATCATGCTTGAAAGGGGAGAGTACATCTCCTTTGCAAACTGCGGGCTGCCTTACTACATCGGCGGGGAGATTACGGAAAAATCTGCGCTGACACTGCAAACTCCTGCAAGCTTTCACGCGCGTTTTCGTGTAGATGTACGCAATTTCAGTGAAGTGACGGCGATTGATACCGAGGCAAAAAATGTCACGGTAAAAAACAGCAAAACAGGTGAAGTCTACACCGAAGGCTATGATAAGCTCATTTTATCAATGGGTGCAGAGCCAATTAAGCCAAATCTCGGCGGTGCCGATTCGGGCAGGGTGTTTACGTTGCGCAATATCCCCGATACTTACCGCATCAAAGATTTCATCGATCAAAGCAAGCCCAAACGGGCAGTTGTTGTGGGCGGCGGCTACATCGGTGTTGAAATGGCGGAAAACCTACACCGTGCAGGGCTTGAAGTGACGATCGTCGAGATGTCCGATCAGGTCATCGCGCCTCTTGATTACGACATGGCCTGCGATGTACACCGTCATATCCAAAGCAAGGGTGTAAAGCTGCTGCTCGGCAACGCGGTACGCTCCATCGCGGAAAGCGGCAATTCTCTTAATGTCGTGCTCGACAGCGGTGAGATTACAGCCGACATGCTGATTATGGCGATTGGTGTAAGACCCGAAAGTGCTATTGCAAAGAACGCAGGGCTTGCGCTGAACGAGCGCGGGTTTATTGTGGTGAACGAAAATATGCAAACCTCCGATCCGCAAGTTTACGCGGTAGGTGATACTGTGGAGGTCACCGATTTTGTTACAGGGCAAAAAGCGGCAATTCCTTTGGCGGGCCCCGCAAACAAACAGGGTAGAATCGCGGCCGATAATATCTGCGGTATTTCCAGTAAATACACCGGCACACAGGGTTCGTCGATTCTTAAGGTTTTTGATATGACGGTGGCTACCACCGGAGTTAACGAAAAAACCGCAAAACGGCTGGGTCTTCATTACGACAAATCGTTTACCTATTCAGCGTCGCATGCAAGCTATTACCCCGGTGCAGTGAATATGACGATTAAAATTATCTTTGAGCAGGGAACAGGCAAGTTGCTTGGTGCGCAGGTTGTGGGTTACGACGGCGTAGATAAACGCTGCGACGTGCTTGCCACGGCAATTCGCGCAGGAATGACGGCGTACGACCTCACAAGGCTTGAGCTTTGCTATGCACCGCCGTATTCCTCTGCCAAAGACCCGGTCAACATGGCGGGGTACGTGATTGAGAACCTGCTCACCGGCAAGGTGAAAAATTTCCACTGGCACGATGTAAAAGATCTCCCCCGCGACGGCAGCGTCACCCTGCTTGATACGCGCACGGCCATCGAGTTTGAAAACGGCAGCATCGACGGGTTTATCAATATTCCGCTCGACAGCCTGAGAGACCGGTTGGGTGAGCTCGATAAGAGCAAGCCGGTGTACGTAACCTGCCAAGTTGCGCTGCGCGGCTATATTGCCGCAAGAATCTTGATGCAGAATGGGTTTGAGTGCTACAATCTCAGCGGCGGTTACCGTTTGTATCATTCTATTTTCGGTGCACAGGCTGCTCCTAAAAACCCTGTGGTGCTCAACCCCGAAACCCAGCGTGCCGAGAAAAAAAGCACCGCATTAAAAATTGATGCCTGCGGGCTGCAATGTCCCGGTCCTATCGTAAAATTATCGGAAGCGCTTAAGCAGACGGAAGTTGGGGATGTGATTGAAATATCTACAACAGACCCTGCCTTTGCCGCGGATATCCAGGGCTATTGCCGCAGAACCGGCAATGTGTTCCGTGGGATGAACAGCAGCAAGGGGGTATCTACGGTACTGGTTGAAAAGGCTGAGAGTATGCAGAACGCATGCAATATTTCAAATAAAGATAATAAGAACCTCATTGTATTTTCGGGTGACTTGGATAAGGCGATTGCATCGTTTATTATTGCCAATGCCGCGGCGGCAATGGGGCGCAAGGTAAGCATGTTCTTTACCTTCTGGGGGCTGAATATTTTGCGTCGCCCTAAAAAAGTATCGGTGAAAAAAGATTTTATCTCCAAAATGTTTGGTGGCATGATGCCGCGCGGCTCGAAAAAGCTGGGTCTTTCTAATATGAATATGGGCGGCATGGGTGCAAAAATGATAAGAGGGGTTATGAAAAATAAAAATGTTGATAGCCTTGAGGATTTGATCCGCCTTGCACAGTCCAACGGTGTGGAGCTTGTAGCCTGCTCGATGAGCATGGATGTGATGGGTCTAAAACCCGAGGAGCTCATCGACGGCGTTAAGCTGGGCGGCGCGGCCGCAATGCTTGCCAACGCTGAGGAATCGGATATGTCTCTGTTTATATAAACGAATGCAAAAAACCGTAAGCGAATTTCGCTTACGGTTTTTTACTATTATAAATGTTCGTTAACCGAGCAGCTTTTTGGCAATGTCCACCGACTCTTTTGCATCTTTGGCGTAATAGTCTGCGCCTATTTTGGCAGCGTAGTCTGCGGTAAGCACCGCACCTCCTACCATAATGCTGCAGGGCAGCTGCTGCTCGCGCAGCAGGGCAATGGTTTGTGCCATGCTGCCAAGCGTAGTGGTCATCAGTGCGCTCAGCCCCACAAGCGATACCTGATGCTCGCGTACAGCATCGGCAACCGCGGCGGGCTCTACATCCTTACCAAGGTCGATAATGGTATAGCCGTAATTCTCGAGCAGAATTTTCACAATATTCTTACCGATATCATGGATGTCACCTTTAACGGTTGCAAGCACAATTTTACCGCGGCTTACGCTACCACCGCTGACAGCCATTTTGCTTTTGATTACCTCAAATGCAGCCTGTGCCGCACCTGCGCATTGAATGAGCTGCGGCAGAAAGATATCGCCCTTTTCAAACGCAATTCCTGCTTTATCCAATGGGGGAATCAGCTTGGTGTTCACCAGCTCCATCGGGGCAACTGTTTCCAGCAGCTTTGCGGTAATTCTTGCCGCATCAGATTTTAGTCCGTTTTCCACCGCGTAATCCAGCTCCATATCGGGCTGGGCAAGTATAGGGGCGGTGGTTGTCGCCCCACCGTAAATCGATACAAACTCAGCGGCGTTTTTATCGGCGCATGAAAGCAGTGAATACGCCCGCACCGCGCCCATCATAGAAGCAACGTTGGGGTTGATGATGGGCAAATCCAGCCCTGCACCCATTGCCAATGTCAAAAAGGTCTGGTTGATCAGTTCGCGCCCCGGCAGACCAAACGAGATATTGGATACGCCCAGCACGGTTTTTACACCAAGGCGCTCCTTGACCATATGAACAGCCTTCAGCGTTTCCATTACCGTTTCTTGTTCCGCAGAGGCAGTCAGGGTCAGGCAGTCGATGTAAACATCCTCCTTACAGATGCCATGCGCAGCCGCTTTGGCTACTATTTTTTCTGCAATTTCAAACCGCTCCTGTGCAGTTTTTAAAATGCCGCGTTTGTCCAGCGTCAGCCCCACAACCGCCGCACCGTATTTTTTTACAAGGGGGAGCACTGCATCCAGCACTTCGTCGTCGCCGTTTACCGAGTTGACAATTGGTTTGCCGTTGTACACGCGAAGTGCGGCACCGAGCACAGCGGGGTTAGACGAATCAATTTGCAAGGGAGCGTCGGTAACACCCTGCAATGCCTTCAGCACCTTTACCATCATCTTCTGTTCGTCAATTTCGGGCAGACCCACGTTCACGTCAAGAATATCCGCACCGGCTCGGCACTGTTCAAGCCCCTGTGTGAGAATATAGTCGAGGTCATGGTTCTTCAGTGCCTCTTTAAACAGCCTTTTGCCGGTGGGGTTGATGCGTTCACCAATGACGCGAACCCGATCGATGGGTACAACCTTGTTGGCACTGCAAACCGCCGCGGGAATCTGCACCTGCGGCTTGGTATAGGTGCAGCCCTGCAAGGCTTGTGCCAGTGCTGTGATGTAGTCGGGGTTGGTGCCGCAGCAGCCGCCCAGTATTTTAACACCCAGTTTGGCAAGTGTAGCCATGCTCTCGGCAAATTCTAAGGGAGAAATATCGTAACTGTCGTTGTTTGGGTCTGGCAGCCCTGCATTGGGCTTGGCGATAATTGGCAGGTTGATCCATTGCCGCAGCTCCTCCACCAGAGGAACAAGCTCCTTGGGCCCCAATGAACAGTTGATGCCAACTGCATCTGCGCCCAACCCCTCCAACGTCAGCCCCATCGCAGAGATTGAGCAGCCGGTAAAGGTTCGGCCTGTCTGCTCAAAGGTCATGGTGCACAACACCGGCAGGCTGCAGTTTTCTTTGGCGGCAAGCAGTGCTGCCTTCATTTCGTAAAGGTCGGTCATCGTCTCAATGGCGATTAGGTCTGCCCCCGCTGCGGCACCCGCACGTACCTGCTCTGCAAACAGTTCGTATGCGTCCTCAAAGCAGAGCGTCCCGGTAGGCTCCAGCAGCTGCCCAATGGGGCCAAGGTCGAGCCCCACCAGCGTATTGGTACCCGATTCTGCAACTGCCTGCTTTGCCAGCCCCACAGCGGAAGAAATAAGTTGCTCTACGGTGTAACCGCAATTTTGTGTTTTGTAGCGGTTTGCCCCAAAGGTGTTGGCGTAAATAATATCGGAACCCGCGGCGATGTATCGCTTGTAAATATCCAGCAGCCAGTCGGGGTGTTCAATATTCATAACTTCGGGCACAGCGCCCAATGGCATACCTTTTTGCTGCAGCATGGTACCCATGGCACCGTCAAGTATAATAAATTCTTTCTGTAACAGTGTTTTAAAGTCCACAGTATTCCTCCCGTTTACGAAAAGCACAGGTCTCCCGCAAATTGCAGGTCTGGCAGCTTCGCTTATGTTGATTGATGGGTTGCTTGGCAATACCAATTACCGCAGTAACCGATTTGTGCGGTGTGAGAATGCAGCTTTCGGTAGCGCAAAGGCCGATTTGTTTCGGTGCATCCAGCAGCTGTAAAAAATCCTTTTGAATGGTAAGCGGCAAATCGCCGTAGCCGGGGCTGTAGCGCATGGTAAAATAGCAGCCGGGGAACTGCACTTCAATTTCGGCCTGAACTTGGTCACAAAGCACCTCAACGGCAGCAGTAGCACAGCTGTCCAGCACAACGCCGCGGCTCATATCGGTGAGCTGTGCGCGCCGCAGCAGGTTGTCTACACCCAAAGAGAGTGTGGCACAAAGCAATACCGCCTGCTCGCAGTGCTTTAGCAAAGCGGTAATATCCGCCCCCGGTAAAACAAAGCCGCACTGTGCCAGTGCAACACCGCTTTCATTCTCAGCGGGGATAAGGTCAAACACGCGGTAGAGCCAGCGTGGTACAGCCGCAGCCAGCAGCTCTGCACTGCAGCTTTCTGCCAATGCGGTCATCGCACTGCTTTCTTTGCTGCAGCCGAGGTACCGCAGCACTTCTTCCACAGGGATAGCATCCAGTACGATAGGCTTCATTCGCACACCTCCCTTAAATCTGTTGTATGTATGTCTCTTACACGGTGCGCAGAGAAGAGATGCTTTCTGAGATTTTGCGCGCCACATATGGGTTATTCATGGTATACAGATGGATTCCGTCCACCCCATTTGAGATAAGGTCTACGATTTGATCCACCGCGTAGGCAATGCCGGCGTCGCGCAGCGCCTCAGGGTGACCGTCGTAACGGCTGATCATTTTGGTAAACTTGGGGGGCAGGCTTGCACCGCACAGCGACACCATGCGTTCAATCTGGTTCTTGTTCACAACCGGCATAATACCTGCTTCAATCGGTACGTCAATTCCCGCAATTCTGGCGCGCTCCACAAAGGAATAAAAAGCACTGTTATCAAAAAACAACTGCGATATCAAATGCTTCGCGCCGGCATCCACCTTTTTACGCAGATTATGGATGTCTGAAACCACATCTGCACATTCGCAGTGCCCCTCCGGGTAGCACGCACCGGAGAGTGAAAAGCCGCTCTGCCCTTTAATAAAGGTGATGAGATCACTGGCATGCGCAAAATCGGTTTTCGGCGGGACATCGGGGTTGATATCCCCACGCAGGGCAAGAATGTCTTCGACACCCTTGGCCTTCAGCTCATCCAGAACAATTGAAATCTCTTCCCGGGTAGAATTAACACAGGTGAGGTGTGCAAGGGGCGGTATACCGTATTTTTCTTTGATGATGGATGCGATTTCACAGGTAGGCTGCTTAGCGGGGTCTCCGCTACCGCCTGCATTGTAAGTAACACTGATAAAATCGGGCTTTAAATCCTGCAGCTCATCCAATGTCTTATAAATGGTATCGATAGGGCTGTTGCGCTTGGGAGGAAAAACCTCAAACGAGAAGACGGTAGACTGCTTTTGAAACAGGTTGGCGATACTCATATAGAAACCTCCGTGTATTGAAATAAGGGAGAATAAACAGCATTTTATGTATTTAGCCTGATATCATGGTAAAACATTTAATTCTTTTATTTTATAATACATCCTTGCGAAAAGCAACAAAAACATTCCTTTACAATTGTGTAAAATTACAGAAATATCTGAAATAGAAAAAGCAAATGCAAATCATACTATTAATATATGAAATATATTCTAGTGACAAAAGCTGTAAAAGTCAAGCTAAAAGGCATAAAACGGGTGGGAAAATGAGCGTTGAAGTATCTGCCAAATAATGCTATTATAAAAACAGCCCAGAAAGATAAAAAAATGTTTGGATGTTGAAAGTAATGGTGAAATTTATACATAGCATTTCTGCAAGATTTCTCTTAATCTTTTGTACTCTCATTCTCATTCCCGTAATCATATGCGGTTACATGCTGACAAAGCGGTTTGAAACAATACTTATCAACAATAATATCAGCAAGAATCTTCAAATTACAGAGCAGATATCCCATAACATTAATAACACAACAAAATCTTTCATCCACACTGCTGCGAGCATTATTAATGACACGAGTATTATGATGGATGTAAGCGAGCTCAAAAGCATTGATAATCTGCAAGTGCGCCTTACTACGCAGAAGCAGGTTGAGTTAAAGCTTGAAAACTACTTTAATTATACAACCGATCTAATTGGTATTGTTTTTATTTATAAAGAGGGAGATTATTTTTACTATAAAAATCCCCCGCGCATTAAGGCGGAGGAAATACGCTCTATGGACTGGTATGAAGACATACTGGAGCAAAACATTAAAAATAAGGTTGCAACACTTGATTGCACCGATAATTTTTTGTTCTCCGTATCAAGAACCAGCAAGGCGGTTTCGTTTGCGGCAATACCAGATATCGGAAAGCAAAACAATGTGGAACTCGTCTATTTTGCGTTTCGTCCCAATGCTTTTGAGCGCATTTATTCTCAGCTAAACCTTTCTGATGATTGGAGTATCGATATCACCAGTCAGGATGGCTCCTCTGTTTTACAGAGCCCCACAAGTGCGTCACAAATGTTATTATTGCGTGAAGATGATGAGCGAAGCTACGGCTATCAGCGCTATCAAAACGGTAAAGAAGACCTGCTACTGACGTACTACACCGTTCCCAACTTAAAATGGCGCGTAACCGGTTCGGTGCCATACAAAACCCTCACCAGAGATATCGATATTGCCACGCGGTATGTTTCTATTATTTTTGTCATCATTGCTATTTTGTTTTTCAGCGTATTCTTCGGCTCTAGCCTAAGCACGGTCATCATGCCTGTGCGCAACCTGATTCATGAGATGAAAAAGGTGGAGACCGGCAACTTCAGCATCTGCGTTCCTCTAACGGGGAAAAACGAGATTGGGCAGCTGAACAGATCGTTCTCCGATATGGTAAAAAGAATCAAAGAGTTGATTAAAAAAGTAGAGCACAAAGAAAAAGAGAAAATACAGCTGGAAATCAAGAGTTTGCAATATCAAATCAATCCGCATTTTTTATTTAATACACTTAATACCATTACAACAATGGCGGATACCTACGGCGTGGATAATGTGAAGCGGATGACAGAATCACTTACCAGGCTGCTGATCAATACGCTTGAAAAGCATGGTGCATACAACACGGTGGAACAATCGTTTGAACTGCTGCGAAATTATGAATATATCATGGGTGTAAAATACTCAGGGCGCTTTAGCGTTCAGTATTCCTACGAGCGGGATGTGCGCGACGCTTATCTGCTGAAAATGATTGTTCAGCCGATTCTGGAAAACGCCATCATCCATGGCTTTGAGGATGTGTTTATGCAGCTTCACATTATGATTCACGCCTGCAGTAATGAAGGGGATTTGCTCATTACCGTGGCGGATGACGGCGTTGGTATGTCACAGCAGCAAATTTTAGAATTGTTGACAAATGACGCCGAAAACAAAAGAGGGTTTAATAAGCTTGGCATTTACAACGTGCACAAGCGTATTCAGCTTAATTATGGGCAACAGTATGGTTTAGAGATTTTGCAAAGAGAGCCAAAGGGAACAGAGGTGCGCATCCGATTGCCTAAGCTGTTTAGAGAGGAAGAATAAGAGTAGATAAACGTCATGACAACTAAGAGATATAAGGAGGACAGCATGTACCGAATACTTCTTGTAGACGATGAACCGATTGTTCGTTTAAAAGTCAAGTCGCTGTTGGAGTGGGAGGAATATGGATATGAAATAGTGGGTGAGGCAGGCGACGGAAATGATGCTCTTAAGTTGCTGAAAAGCGGCTGCTACGACATCATCCTCACCGACATCAATATGCCAAAAATGTCAGGCATCGAGTTTATCAAAGCGGCAAAAGGAATAAACTGCGCCATCCCTGTTTTAGTGCTGAGCGCTTACAATGAGTATATCTTTGTAAGAGATGCCTTTAAGCTGGGTGCGGTCGATTATATTCTGAAAAATGAGATGACCGGTGAGGGTATTTTGGAACTGCTGCGGCGGTGTGTGGAGCAGCAACAGGGAAAACAGTTGGAGGAGGACAGGCGAAACATCTCCAACAAGGTGAAAAAAACAAGGCTTCTTGAGCAGCTTTTAGGCGGAGAGCCGATTGAAACGCTGGAGCAGCAGATACAGAATTATGACATTAATCTGAGTAAAAAAAATCTGGTTGTGGTGAGCATTATCATCGATAACTATAAACTAATGGAGGAAAAATACGATGAAGTAATCCTTACCAACCTGAAAACCTCGGTGTTTCATATGCTAGAACAAAAAATGCGTGAATTTAAACTGGGGGAGGTAATCGGGCTTTCGAATAGGCTTTATATCTACACCATGAGCTTTGAAAACGACAGCAGCCTGCTCACCATTCAACAAAAAATACATACGGTGCTTTCGAGCATTGCCTATAGCTTTAAAGAATTCTTTAATTTGTCTGTCACCTGCGGTGTCAGCGGAATCAAAGACGGCTACGAATCAATCCCTGCACTTTATGTGCAGGCGGTTTCGGCAGCCGAGCTGCGCATGGTGTATGGTACGGGCAAAATTATCACCCAGCGGGAGGTTCAAGTGGTTACGCCGAAACAGCTGCACCTCAATGAGGAGCTTCTGCATTCTCTTATCGGCCTGCTGGAGAACGGAAATAGAAAGCAGGTTGATGACAAGCTGTACGAGTTCTGTGATTCGGTGAAAGCACTGTGCATTGTGGACAGCAACGATGCCTGTGCGCTTTATCTAGAGGTTGTCTACATTACAGTCAACCGTCTGAACGCACACGGCATCAAAATAAGCGACCTGTTTCAGGAGCATATCAATTTTTATGAGAAAATAACCCGTCTTGAAACAATCGACGATATGAACAATTGGTTTTACAATCTGATTCAGTACATCTATAACGAAATTCAAGAGCGGAATTCCAGTAAAAATTTTAAGCTGCAAAACGCAATCAGCTACATTAAGCAGCATTATACAGAAAACATCAGCCTCAGAGTAGTCAGCGATTACTGTGAGATGAGCGAAACCTATCTAAGCAGGATTTTTACGGTAAACACGGGCGAGAGTTTTATCAATTTCGTAACAAGGCTGCGCATACAAAAGGCAAAGGAACTAATGACCGGCAGTAATTTTTCGATCAGCGAAATTGCCGAACAGGTAGGCTACGAAAGCCAGGAGCATTTCAGCCGCATGTTTAAAAAGTATACGGGAAAAAGCCCTACAAGCTACCGTAACAGTTTTATATCAGCCTAAAAATTGCAAGAGAAAACGGTGCACAGCTACCGTTTTTCTTGCTTTCAGGTGAAAAATGCATCATAAATAAGCAAGATAAATCATTAAATAGAGCTTATCATCGGAATATAATAAAAGCACAAGAGAGCCAACCGGTAAACAAAAAATCGAGGAGGTAATCATATGATAAGCAGCAAAATCAAGAAATGGTCTTCACTGGTACTGGCAGCAGCTATAGTTTGTTCAACCTTTGCAGGGTGCGCGGGTGCAGGCACTGCTCCCGAGTCGCCATCTGCGGCGGCTCCTGAGTCCTCAGCGTCCGCGGCAGAAAAGCAAGAAAAAATCACGATTACATATGCTCTGGCTGATCCGCAGGATTACGCGTATTGGGATTCCAAGGCAGAGGACTTTACCGCGAAGAACCCGAACATCACCGTAGATATCGAGTGCTTTGGCGGTACCGATGAGATGATGAAAAACCTAAAAATTCGCCAAGCGGGTAACGAACTCCCTGACATTATTCAGCTCAAGCCCGATTTTATCAACGACTTTAAAACCTACCTAATGGAGTGGGATAAGAACGAAGACGTTGTAAAGAAAAACACCTTTGCGCTTAAGTTTGAGCAGGAGGGTAAGCTTTACGGTCTTCCGCTAAGAAGCTTCAGTGAGTTTGTATACTATAAAAAATCTATCTTTAAAGAGCTGGGCCTTGAAATTCCAAAGACATGGGATGACTTTATTAAGACCGCACAAAAAATAAATGAGAGCGGCAAGTATATCCCGATTGCAATGGGCGGAAAAGATATTTGGCCGGTATATCCTTTCAATGAGTTTATGCCACACCTGATCTCCAACGATGAAAAAATCCTCTCCAACATTGCGGCACAGGATGAGCCTTTTTCAAAAGGCGGCGGATTCTATGACTCTTACGCGATGATCAATGACCTTTACCGTGCAAATGTCATGGGCCCCGACCCGTTGGGTATCGGCGCTGATCAGGCGCAGCAGCTATTCGAAGCAAACAAAGCAGCCATGGTTGCGCTCGGCCAGTGGTACCTGCCAAACTACATTGAACGGATGCAAAATACTGACGACATCGGCTTTTTCTCACTACCTGTGGTAGGTGCCGGCGAGAAGAACCGCGTTATGACAATGGCAGATAACTTCCTCACCATTAATAAAGATTCCAAGCATATTGACGCGGCAAAAGCCTTTGTCAGCTGGAGCTTTGAAGATGAGATCTATGCAGGGTATCTAAAGGCTACCATGAACAACTCCACCGTTCAGGGTATTGAAAATGATAACCCGCTGTTTAAAGAGTACCGCGAGCAGTCTGATTCGGATGAGTTTATGTTCTATCCCGGCAACGGCGACTACACAAAACTTGTCAACCAAACAAAATTCGACTCTAAATCCATTGGGCAGAGAATGCTTTCCGGCGAAAATTTTGCCGATATCCTCGGTGAGCTTAACGGTAAATGGAAGCAGGCTAGAACAGAGTTAGGAATCAAATAATCACAGTAATTTGGGCAGATGAGGGAATTGTTGAGAGACAATTCCCTCTCTTGGAAAGGAGGGGATTTTATGACAACAAGTTATAAAACACAAAAGAAAATGTTTATTGCGGCCTTTATGTTTATCCCAGTCACCCTGCTTTTGCTGTTTCTCATTTATCCAACCTTCAAACTGCTGCAGCTCAGCATAACCGATTGGGATGGAATTGGCCAGTCTTTTAACTATATCGGATTTAAAAACTACTGGAATGTTTTTTTCAAATCCCCTGAAGTATGGACTGCGCTGAAAAACAACTTTTTATATTTCTTTATCCACCTTTTGATGATCCCCGTTGAGATTATATTTGCTGTAATACTATGCAAAGGGCTTCGAGGATTTAAATTTTTTAAATCCATTACTTTTATGCCATACATTATCAACGGTGTAGCAGTGGCATACATGTTTTCGTTTTTATACAGCCCAATCGGTGGGCCGATTAACAGCTTATTAGAGCGCATGGGGCTGGGTTTTCTGGCGCTGAACTGGTTGGGCGATACGAGCATTGTAAATTATTCGTTGGTGGGGGTATCACTTTGGCGGTTCAGCGGGCTTCACGTTATTCTGTTTATCTCCGGCATTACGTCAATACCACATGAATATTACGAGGCGGCGGATATCGACGGTGCGAACGCGCTGCAAAAGCTGAGCAAAATCACCATACCGGGCATCAAGCGTGTTGTTCAGATGGTGCTTTTCCTCAACGTAAGGGGTGCTCTACAGGTGTTCGACATCCCGTTTCTCATCACAAACGGCGGGCCGGGGTTTGCATCCTCCACCTTTACTACCTACACCATTGATACGGCGTTTAAGTACGACCAGTATGGAATGGCTTCTGCCATGGCGGTTGTGCTTATGTTGCTGATTTGTTTACTATCGCTTGGTCAGAATAAGCTTACTAAGCTCAGGAGGTGAAAGGATGAACGCAGTAGAAACAGCTTCTATACAAAAACGAATACAGACCCCAAGGCTTGCAAGAGACAATAAGAAAAAAAAATTAGCGACTACCATGCTGATGTACCTTTTGCTGTTAATCATTACTTTTACGGTGCTTATGCCGCTGTTCACTCTGGTGCTCGCCTCGTTTAAAACACCAATGGAGATTGCACAGGGCAGCCCGTTTGATCTGCCACAAAGGCTGAACTTAAAAAATTATTTTAATGCGTTTCGGCAGGCAAAAATGGCGACCGCATTCAAAAACTCTATGATATTGTCGCTCACATCGGTTGCGCTGAACATTATTCTCGGCACCATGACCTCATATGTTCTGATCAGGCACGATTTCAAAATGAAAAAGTTTATTATGGCGATGTTCATGTTTGCAATGGTGCTGCCATTTTACACAACAGAAATTGCAAGGTTTAACATCATCAAGGGCTTAGGGCTGTACAACACATTGCTTGCACCGCTCATTATTTACATTGGCACCGATATGATGCAGATCTACATCTACGCACAGTACATTGAAAAAATACCGTATTCACTGGAAGAGGCGGCAATGCTGGAGGGTGCATCTTTTCTGCAAATATTTACAAAGGTAATTTTCCCGCTGCTGCTGCCGGCATCGGCTACGCTGGGCATTATCAAGTTCGTTGAGGTCATCAACGATATGTATATCCCTTATCTCTATATGCCGTCCAGCAAACTAAAAACACTTTCTACGTCGCTGATGATGTTTGCCGGGCAGCGGAATATGGATTGGGGCAAGCTTTCCTCAGCAATCATTCTGGTTATGATTCCGACTATGGCGGTATTCATCATCTTTCAAAAAGCGATTATTGAAGGCATTACACAAGG
Organism: Hydrogenoanaerobacterium sp.; assembly: GCF_032017025.1. Taxonomy (NCBI): domain Bacteria; kingdom Bacillati; phylum Bacillota; class Clostridia; order Eubacteriales; family Oscillospiraceae; genus Hydrogenoanaerobacterium; species Hydrogenoanaerobacterium sp. The sequence continues at coordinate 114,367 of NZ_DALZQO010000001.1, read as the reverse complement.
CGCAGTTAAGGAATAGGAAGAGAGAGAGGCTGTTAAAGAAAAGGGGAGGTAAACTATGGCTCACTGTAAATTGGTAAAGAAAATTGCGGGTGTTCTTGCTCTTACAACAGCTGTATCGGCACTTATGGCAAACGTATCCATAGGCGTAGGCGCGGCAAGTGATGTCATCGTAGATTGGAACGATGTCAGGCAGGAAATCGACGGGTTTGGTGCGTCGCAGGCTTGTGATGTGTACGGAGACCAGATATTTAACTTTGCGAAGCGTGACGAGGTCATGGACTTGCTGTTTTCTCAAGACAACGGCATTGGGCTTTCTATTCTGAGGTGCGAGGTGGGCAACGGGCTGAATATGCCTACCATCGAGCCACAGGACGGCGTATGGAACTTTGCAGGTGCAGAGTCGGAGCTGTGGGTGATGAACGAAGCCAAGGCGAGGGGAATCGACAAAATCTTCAGTACGGTTTGGAGCCCGCCCGCATGGATGAAAACCACCGGAAAAATAACCAACGGAGGCTATCTTAAGGCGGATTGCTATCAAAAGTACGCAGAGTATTTGGCGGAGTATGTAAACGGATACAAGGCGAACCATAATATCGATATCTATGCGGTATCCATTGCGAATGAGCCGGAATATGCAGCCAGCTGGCAGTCCTGCTTATGGAAGCCCGCGATGTTCACCAATTTTCTCGCAAATTACCTTACCCCCGAATTTGCCGCTAAAAATGTCCCCGCCAAGGTGATTGTGGGTGAAAAGGGCTGGTGGCAAGAGGATATGGTGACCGATGCCCTCAACAATCCGCAGGCATGTGCAAGGCTGGATATTGTAGGCGGGCACCAGTACAACGGTGCAATTGTGCCATTTACCGTTTCTCAAAGCAAAAACAAGCATGTGTGGGAGACCGAGGTTTCAGACACAGGCATCTATAAAAACCATATCAAAGATGGTGTCGGCTGGGCAAAAAGAATTCATGCTTTCATGGCAGATGCTGAAATCAACGCCTTTATGTATTGGCTGGGTGCCAGCTATAAGACGAACAATGAAAGTCTCATCCGGCTTTACAATGACGGCAGCTATGTTCCTGCGAAAAGGCTGTATACAATGGGCAATTTCAGTAAGTTTGTAAAACCCGGTTATGTAAGGATAGGCGCCACTGCCAACCCCGAAAAAGGAATTTACATTTCTGCGTATAAAAACCCGAATACGGGTGAGTTTTCTATCGTGGCGATTAACGATTCAGACAGCAACAAAGTAATCAATCTTGTACCGAATGGTTTTTCTACAGGCACGCTTACCCCCAATGTGACCAACGAAAAGGTAAACCTCGAACAATATGAGGATATTGCACTGAAAAACGGTAAGTTTACGGTTTCGCTCGGGGGCTACAGTGTTACTACCTTTACAGGGATGGAAGGCTCTGCGCCGAACGAAGAAAAGCAGTGGACGGTGGTAGATGAACTGAACGACTGGACGAAAATCTACTCCTCCTCGCCAAGCTGGATGCTGGAAGGCAACAACCCATATGGGGCGTTTGACGAGGATCCTTCCAGAGCGCGCAGAACCAGTCTTTCCAAACAGGAAATTGTCTATAAATACGACAATATCATCGATTTCGAAGCAGACATCTACTTCCACCTTGGCTTGCAGGGGCTGAAATTTTATACCTCGCAGGACGGAGAAGCATGGACCGAGCTGCAGTACAACACCACCAAATTCCTCACAACGGGCGGTGGTTGGGAAAAATTCAAGGCGCTGCCTGCGGGTGCAATGCCGGCAAACACCAACTACTTTAAGGTGGAGTTTGATTTGGGCGGTAAAGAGTGGGATAAACACCTTGCCGCAATCCGATTTATGACCGGTGAGGTGAACGCTGCCCCTTATGACACACTGGATGACTGGTCGAAGGTATATGAGCATTCCAAAAATTGGATGCTGGATGCGGACAATGCGGTGAGCTTTGAAGGCGACACCGCAAGGGCACGCAGAACCACTGGTACCACCGAGTACATAACCTATGCGGCTGAGCAGGGGAAAGCCATTTCAAACTTTAAGGCAAAGCTGTTCTATTTCCGTTCACATTCCGACACAATGAGCTTTTATAGTTCAGAAGACGGTCAGCAGTGGACTGCGATTGATGTAAAATACACGGGAAAAGTGGATACAGGCGGATATTGGAACAGGATGTATGGTGTTCCGGCATCCAAGCTGCAAAACTGTAAGTACCTGAAGATAGAATTCTCCGGCGGAGGGCTCTATCCCTGGGATAAACAGCTTGCAGAAATCGCAATTGATTTCATATAGCCCGCAAGGCGAAAAGGCTGTTAAGAACTTGTTCCTAACAGCCTTCTTGCAATACA
>NZ_DALZQO010000001.1:38590-112002 GCF_032017025.1 Hydrogenoanaerobacterium sp. | reverse complement strand
ATACACTGAACACATTGTTTTGAAAGGCGGACGAGAAGATGTTCACGCATTACCACCAAGACCCCAGCCTGCTGCATATCGGTACGGCTGAAAACAGAGCTTATTATATTCCTTTTTCGGGCAGAGAGGCAGCGATGGCACAAAAATGGAAAGCCTCTGACCGGCTGCAGCTTCTGAGCGGGCAGTGGAAGTTTGGCTACTACAGCAGTCTTTATGATGTGCCTTCCGGATTTTTTACTCCTCAGTTCGACACCCGCTGCTTAACCGATATCCCCGTTCCATCCGTGTGGCAAAATCATGGATACGACACACACCAGTACACCAATATCCGCTATCCGTTTCCGTACGACCCGCCATTTGTTCCCGATGAAAACCCTTGCGGATTATACATACGTGAATTTGAGATTGCGCAGGACAAGGAGGACTTTGTGTCCTTCCTTAATTTTGAGGGTGTGGATTCTTGCTTTTATCTCTGGATCAACGGAGAATTTGTGGGGTACAGTCAGGTTTCCCACAGTACGAGCGAATTTGATGTTACTCACCATATTCGCAGCGGTAAAAATACCATATTTGTGTTGGTGCTGAAGTGGTGTGATGGATCATATCTTGAAGATCAGGATAAGCTGAGAATGTCCGGAATTTTTCGAGATGTCTATCTGCTTTTCCGTCCACATCAGCATTTAAGAGATTTTACAATTAGAACACTGCTGGCGCAGGAACAAAACACAGCGAAAATACAAGTTCAGTGTGCGTTCAGCGGCGAGATAGTTCCCGTGCACTATACGCTGTATACCGCGCAGGGGCAAGAGATTTGCAGCGGGGCAGCGGATAAAGACATGTTCAATATCGAGCTTGAAAACCCCGTTTTATGGAACGCCGAGCAGCCATATCTTTACCGACTTGTTATGGAAGCGGGCGGAGAGTTCATCACGACAAGTGTAGGAATTCGCGAGGTCACGGTAGCAAATGGAATCCTATTTGTAAATGGGCAAAACATCAAGTTGAAGGGCGTGAACCGGCATGACTCCAGCCCTTACAACGGATGTGCCGTTACCGAAGAAGAAATGCTGGTGGACTTACAGCTGATGAAACAGCACAACATCAATGCCATTCGCACCTCACACTACCCTAACTCTCCTGTTTTTGCACAGCTGTGCGACGAATACGGTTTTTATCTCATAGAAGAAGCTGATGTAGAAACACATGGGGTTACCGCAATTTACGGCGGTTCGCCCGAAGAAACATACCACTTGCTCGCAGAGGATACACGGTTTGAAAAAGCGATACTGGATAGGGTGCAGCGCCTTGTAATACGCGATAAAAACCGCCCCAGTGTAATTGTTTGGTCACTGGGGAATGAATCGGGCTATGGGCACAATTTTGAGGTTGCGGGGCGGTGGGCAAAGCAGTACGATCCAACGCGCCTACTGCACTATGAGGGCAGCTTTTGGGCACAGAACAAACAGTGTGACACCTCTATGCTGGATGTTTACAGCAGAATGTATGCGTCGACACAGGAGGTGAAGGACTATTTTGCTGCCAGCGGAGCTAAGAAACCATTTGTACTTTGCGAGTATTCCCATGCTATGGGCAACGGACCCGGTGATTTGGAGGACTATTTTGAGCTGATGTGCCAGTATGACGGGTTCAGCGGGGGTTTTGTGTGGGAATGGTGCGATCATGCGGTTTATGCAGGAGAAACGGGAGATGGAAAAGAAAAGTTTCTTTACGGGGGCGACTTCGGCGAGTTCCCCAACGACGGTAACTTTTGCTTGGACGGTTTGGTTTTCCCCGACAGACGCCCGCACACGGGGCTTCTGGAATATAAAAATGTGCTGCGCCCCGTTCGTGCAAAGGTGCACTACCTTAAAGCAGGCGAATTTATACTAATAAATATGCTGGATTTTATGACGCTGGGGGATGCCGTTTCTATATCCTATGAACTGGAGCAGGATGGAGAAGTGACGGAGAAGGGTGAGATACCGGTGCAGGCCTATGGGGATATTGCAGCGCATGCCTGCGGAAAAATAACGCTTTGCTGTTCGGTGCCTAAAGACAAAAGATGCTATCTTAAGCTAATCTACCTTCAAAAACACGATACCTCACTGGTAAAGGAGGGGCATATGCTCGGCTTCGACCAGTTTTGTATTTCAGAAGGGGTGCAAGGGCATACGGATTACTCCCATGATACCTGTGATTTAGAGCATGCCGCAATTGCATGTGAAGATGACGGGCGCTGTCTTACGGTAAAAGCAGACACCTTTTGTTACCGTTACGATAAAACGAAAGGTTCTTTTGCCGGTATGGAGCTCAGTGGTTTTCAACTGCTCGAAACCCCCATTGAATACAACCTGTGGCGTGCCCCGACCGATAACGACCGTTACATAGCCGAAAAGTGGCGCGCTTGCGGGTATGACAGAACTATTGTTAAAGTGTATGAAACCTCATGGTTCCAGCAGGAGCACCAAATTGAAATCATCAGCAGGCTATCGGTTTCCGCCATACACGTACAGCGGATATTGGATGTTACCGCACATTGGATTGTTAGGGAGACCGGTGAGGTCGTGCTGCACATCCTAGCGCATAAGACGGCAGGCTTGCCCTATCTGCCGCGGTTTGGAATGCGTATTCTGCTGCCCAAAAGCCTTGAGCGGGTTGAATATTTGGGGTATGGGCCTAATGAAAGTTACATCGATAAGCACAGGTCATCGTACTTATCCCGTTTTTGCTGCACCCTGCCAGATTTGCACGAGGACTATATCAAGCCGCAGGAAAACGGAAGCCATTTTGGCTGCGAATATGTCCAACTTGCGAATGATGATGGAGTAAAGATTACGGTAAAGAGCAAAGCGCCGTTTTCGTTTAATGCGTCCAGTTATACACAGGAGGAACTGACGACGAAATCACACAATTTTCTACTAAAGAAAAGCGGCTATGCAGTTTTATGTATAGATGCCTTCCAAAGCGGGGTTGGCTCGAACAGCTGCGGCCCAGAGCTTCTGCCGCAATATAGAACAGATCAAGAGCAGTTCGATTTTGAGTTCTCGATTCTTCCCAACATCAGCAGGTAAGACAAAAAATGCCTGTCATCATTATAATGACAGGCATTTTTGCTCTTTGATAATCAGGGCTCTGGGTTACAGTACAATTTTGCAAGTGCCGAAATCGTTGTTTTAGTGCAATAGTTTTCCACTTTAAAATTGCAAAGATGCACAGTAAAATCGCAGGATGCAAATGGCTCGGGGAGGTCCACAAAAAGCACACTGCCGCTAAAATAGGTTTTCTTTTCGCAGCCTTCTTTGTCGGAATATTTGATGGCAACGTTATAGCCTGCTCGAACAATCGTTCTGTTATCCAAAACAAATCGCTGAATATCGTCATAACTAATGCTGCTATCAACTACACATTGCAAATCTTTGATGTAAATGGATTCTTTAATATCTTTGCAAATACAGTGACAATGTAAGCTTATAGTATCCAAGGAGTCTCCCTGTGCCTGCAGAAAGGTATTGCTTAGTATAGATAGGCCGTTTAAAACTATCTGATTGAGGGTGTCGTCTTGATCCAAGCGATCATCTCCTTTCATCGCTAATATTTTGTATCTCGTTGCTTTTATAGTTACCCAATCTATGGTATGCCCCATAGGGTGCAAAGGTCAGTAAAGTGTGATGAAAAACGCGGCAGCAGGCACCCACGCAACTGAAATAGAAACATTGAATAAAGAGAAAGCTTTACTTTTAGAATAAAAAAATGTCCCCGATTTTAAATCGGGGACATTTTTTAAAACTTTTTACGCAGCATAGTAAAATCAAAGAATTCGGTGTAAAACTCTAACGATCGCAGCACCGGTCTGCTCAGTTTACAAAAGCCAACCTCATCCAGCAGAATAAGCGCTTGCTTAGGCTGTACCTGCAGCTTTTCGCGAATAAATTCATCCGCATTGGTGGCAGTAACCTTCGCAATATCGGTAACAACAATCAGTCCGCAATATTTATCAAGCAAATCAAAAATCGGCTGCGACCAGTCGATATCGGTGTACTCTATACCGTTAAAAAGATCGTACGAGAGATAGTCGATGGAATAAATGCAAGGGATATTGCCCGCCAAAATACGCTTTTCACAAACAATCAGCTTTGAGCCTACGTCAACGTTTAAATGCTCTGCATTCTCCTCATCGGCATACTCAATGCGTAGCTTTAAGTTATCGGTAACGGGGGTATAGCCTGAATTGATAATCAGCTCATTGTATTCCAGCTTTAAATCAAGGCGATTGGTGAGGTTTACAATGTCACGGCAGATGACTGTGCCAATACCGCGTACTCGTTCAATAAAGCCCTCACGCTCAATGTCGGAAAGTGCATCGCGAATCACTGTGCGCGATACGCCCAGGCGCTCGGCTAGTTCCACCTCAGAGGGCAATTTTTCACTTTTCGAAAAAATACCGCTTTTCAGTTCCTTCATGAGCAGGGCGCTTACCTGCGTAGACATTAATTTGCCACCAAAGTGGGGCAGCTCATAGTTATCCGACATGGATAGGTCTCCTCCCGCATCGACTAAAAGCAAACAATGCTCAAGTCAATTTTAGATATTTTTTTACAATCACGCTTGTTCCTGTTATAATTGAATCAATAACAGAAATGAATATTATGCAATATGTATCTTGTAAGGTTTCAAAAAATACGTTATCATAAAAGTAATAAGTATGACTAATAATGAATATGCATAATTAAAAATGAGAACGTTCCGTTGCAATGTAAAAGCATCTTTCATTATAGCCTAAATGCATACAAAAAACAACACGTCCCGCGGAAAATGTGAAACCCCGCGGACTTAAAATTGCAACCGCCATCCGACAGAAACGGAGGAACTGTAATGAACAACAACGCATTCGCACTCAAGGGCAGTGTCATCTACTCGCAGGATTGTAATACGCTGGTTTCGGCAGCCACATCTTATCTGATCTGTGAGGACGGAAAGGTTGCTGGTGTCTTTGAGACAATACCTTCGCGCTTTGAGGGTATCCCTATCACCGACTACGGCAATAAGCTGATTATCCCCGGGCTTATCGACCTGCATGTTCATGCCCCCCAATACACCTACCGCGCACTGGGCATGGATTTGGAACTGCTGCCATGGCTGAACACCTACGCATTTCCTGAAGAGGCAAAATATGCCGAAGAGGCCTACGCCAGAAAAGCCTATGGGCGTTTTACACGCGCGCTTTCAGCCAGTGCAACCACACGAGCTGCCATATTCGCAACGCTACATGTCCCTGCCACCAATATTTTAATGGATTTAGTGGAGCAAACCGGTGTACAGGCGTATATCGGCAAAGTTAATATGGACCGCAACAGCCCCGATAACCTGATTGAAACAACCGTACAATCGGTAGAAGCCACCGAAAAATGGCTGAAAGGCTGTGTCGGCCGTTACGAAAATTGTAAGCCGATGCTGACACCACGTTTCATTCCATCATGCAGCAATGAACTAATGGCGGGGCTGGGCGAGTTGCAGCGAAAATACAAGCTGCCGCTGCAGTCGCATCTTTCTGAAAATGCATCTGAAATTGCATGGGTGCAGCAGCTCCACCCCGATACTCACTGCTACGGCGATGCCTATGAAAAATACGGTGTGTTTGGGGGAGAATGCCCAACCATAATGGCGCACTGTGTGCACCCCAATGAGGCGGAGCTAGAGCTGATGGACAAGAACGGTGTTTTCATTGCGCATTGTCCGCAATCCAATATGAACATTTGCAGCGGTGTAGCGCCGGTGCGCACCTATCTTGAGCGCAATATGCGCGTCGGTTTGGGCAGCGATGTCGCGGGCGGTGCCGATCTTTCTATATTCAAAGCAATGGCAGACGCAATACGCGCTTCCAAACTGCGCTGGGCGCTTAAAGATAAAACCCTCGCCCCCCTTACTGTGCCCGAGGCTTTTTATTTGGCAACCAAGGGCGGCGGAGCGTTCTGGGGCAAGGTTGGCAGTTTTGAAGAGGGTTATGAGTTTGATGCGGTAGTGCTCGACGACAGCAACCTGGAGGGCTCGGAGGAGTTTTCGGTTCAGCAGAGGCTCGAGCGTATCATCTACCTTTCCGATGACCGAAATGTGATTCACAAGTTTATCAAGGGCAAACAAATCCGATAACCACAAAACCTCATATAAGCAGCCGCCGCAAGTAGAGATTTAAGCTTCTCCTACTTGCGGCTGCTACTTTTTTATAGAGATTATTGTGCAATGTGTACTAATGTGTGTAGAAAAATCAAAAAATGTTCCGAATATTTGTAGATACTATTGAAAAGTATGACTAATACATGTATAATAAAAAGCAGAAAAAGTATCTGCTCATGGTTCGGCATTTCGCAGGCACAAAAACTCGTAAAATGTTGAATGATACACAATTAGGAGAGTGATAACGTGGCAATCAGAAAGAGTATCAATCGTGTTGACGCAGTAGAAAAGGTAACCGGCGGCGCCCGGTATACCGACGACTTCTTTGAAAGAGAAATGCTCGTTGCTAAGGTTTTGCATAGTACCATTGCGAACGGCTGGGTCAAAAGCATGGATACATCCGAGGCGGAAAAAGTACCCGGCGTGGTCAAAATCGTCACCTGCTTTGATGTCCCCGATATCCAGTTCCCAACCCCCGGTCACCCCTGGTCGGTTGAGGAGTCTCATCAGGATATATCTGATAGAAAGCTGCTCAATCAGCGCGTGCGCATTTACGGTGATGATATTGCTGCGGTTGTGGCTGAGGATGAAGTTGCAGCGAGCCGCGCCTTAAAGCGTATCAAGGTGGAATACGAGGAGCTTGAACCTTTGCTCACCCCTGAACAGGCCATGAAAGAGGGCGCACCTATTGTTCATGACGAATATCCCAATAACATACTCAAGCATACCTCCTTTACGGTAGGTGACCCCGAAGCGGCATTTAAAGCAGAGGGTGTACATTTTTTTGACGGCGAGTATGAAACGCAAGTTGTACAGCACTGCCACATTGAGCCGCCAGTTTCTTATGCGTATATGGAAAAGGATAGAATCGTTGTCGTGTCCTCCACGCAGATTCCCCACATTGTCCGCCGCGTAATCGGTCAGGCAATGGGTATCCCTTGGGGCAAGGTTCGTGTCATCAAACCTTACATAGGCGGTGGCTTCGGCAATAAGCAGGAGGTTCTTTACGAACCCCTCAACGCATACCTCTGCTCTAAGGTGGGCGGGCGTTGCGTCAAGCTAGAGATTTCACGTGAGGAAACCTTTGTTTCCACCCGTACACGACATGCCATTGCATTTAAGACAAAGGCAGCGATTACTCCAGACGGAAAACTGGTAGGGCGTACGCTGGAAGCCTACTCCAATCAGGGCGGCTATGCGTCGCATGGTCACGCAATTGTAGCAAATGCAACCAATGCCTATCGTTATCTCTACCAGGATGAGATCGGGCTGAAAGCGGATGCTTACACCGTGTACACCAACATTGGCTCGGGCGGTGCAATGCGTGGTTACGGCATACCCCAAATGGCGTTTGCAATGGAATGCCAAATGGATGACATCGCGAGAGAACTTGGCATCGATCCGGTCGAAATCCGCGAGAAAAACTGCATGCCGCTCGGCTACAAAGACCCGTTTACAGGTCTTACCTGCTATTCCAGCGGCTTGCTGGAATGTATTAAAAAAGGCAAAGAGCACATTCACTGGGATGAGAAGCGCAAGAAATATTTCAACCAGACGGGCCCTATCCGCCGCGGCGTAGGCATGTCGATTTTCACTTATAAAACGGGCGTATACCCAATTTCGCTGGAAACCGCCAGCAGCCGTTTGATTCTCAATCAAGATGGTTCTGCACAGCTTCAGATGGGCGCAACCGAAATTGGGCAGGGCGCCGATACAGTGTTCACCCAGATGGCGGCTGAAACCATAGGCTTTAAGCTGGAAGACATCCACATCATTTCCACACAGGATACCGATGTGACCCCGTTTGACACCGGTGCGTATGCGTCTCGTCAAACCTATGTCAGTGGCATGGCGCTTAAGAAAGCTGCTGAGCAGTTTAAGGCGAAGATTCTGGATTATGCCAACTATATGCTGAAAATACCCGTAGAAAAGCTAGATATCTCAGACGGTAACATTGTGGATAAGGAAAGCGGCGATGTGCTGCTGAGCATGGAACGGCTTGCGATGGAGGCGTTCTACAGTCTTGATTATTCGGTGCACATTACCGCTGAGGCTACCAACCATTGCAAAGACAATACCTTTGCATTTGGCGCTTGCTTTGCCGAGGTTGAGGTGGATATTCCGCTCGGTAAGGTCAATGTAGTTGACATTATCAACGTACACGACAGTGGTGTGCTCATCAACCCCAAGCTTGCCGAGGCACAGGTGCACGGCGGAATGAGCATGGGGCTGGGCTATGCGCTTTCGGAGCAGCTGCTTTACGATGCAAAGGGAAAACCCCTGAACAATAACCTGCTCGATTACAAGCTCCCCACCAGTATGGATACCCCGGAACTGCATGTGGCGTTTGTTGAAACGCTCGATCCAAGCGGACCGTACGGAAACAAAGCACTTGGCGAGCCGCCGGCAATCCCGCCGGCCCCGGCTATCCGCAACGCAGTGCTGCATGCAACCGGTGTAGGCATCAACTCGCTGCCGCTCAACCCGCAAAAACTAGTAGAGAAGTTTACCGAAGCCGGATTAATTTAGAAAGGGGGCACGACTTATGTATGATATTGAAAAAATCTATCTGGCAAAGAGTGTATCGGACGCGATTGATGCACTTTTGGCTGACCCGACCGCGATCGTTATTTCAGGCGGCAGCGATGTGCTGATTAAAATTCGCGAGGGCAAGCTTGCAGGCTGCAATTTGGTCAGCATCCACGGTATCAAAGAGCTGGAAGGTGTCTACCTTGAGCAGGACGGCACCATCGTCATCAAGCCTGCCACTTCTTTCTCTCATATTACCTACAACGATATTATCGAAAAAAATATTCCTATTCTGGGCAACGCAGTCGATCAGGTGGGCGGCCCCCAAATCCGCAACATAGGTACCATTGGCGGCAACATCTGCAACGGTGTCACCAGTGCGGATAGTGCTTCCACCTTGTTTTCGCTGAACGCTGTCATCGAGATTACCGGCAAGACAGGCAAACGCACCCTGCCCATCGCCGATTTCTACAAGAGCGCAGGTAAGGTCAACCTTGAGCATGGTGAGCTGGTAACGGCTATCTACATTACAAAAGATAACTACGAGGGCTTTGGCGGACATTACATTAAATACGCACAACGCAATGCTATGGATATTGCTACCCTCGGATGTGCGGTAAATGTAAAACTCAGCGAAGACAAAACCGTTATTGAGGATATGCGCCTTGCATTTGGTGTTGCAGGGCCTGTGCCCATGCGCTGCCATGAGACAGAAAAGCTTGCGAACGGGCAAAAAATCACCCCCGAGCTGTTTGAGCAGGTGGGGAAAACCGCCATTACAGAGGTAAACCCCAGAACCTCATGGCGTGCATCCAAGGAGTTCCGTTTGCAGCTTGTCGAAGAGCTGTCCAGGCGTGCGCTCAAGCAGGCGATTGTTTTTGCAGGAGGTGCCATCTATGAATAAGCTGATGAAGCTGATTGTCAATGAAAAAGAAGTCGAGATCATGGTTGATGAGCGTGAGGCGCTGGTTGATACCCTTCGATACAAGCTGGGTTTTACCAGTGTAAAACGCGGCTGTGAAGTAGGCGAGTGCGGCGCATGTACCGTTTTGGTAGACGGCGAGGCAATCGACAGCTGTATTTACCTTACTGTGTGGGCAGAGGGAAGACGAATTATGACGGTAGAGGGGCTGAAGGGCCCCAACGGAGAGCTTAGCCCCATTCAAAAAGCATTTGTGGAGGAAGCGGCTGTTCAGTGCGGCTTCTGCACACCGGGGCTTATTATGTCGGCAGTCGAAATCGTCGGCACCGGCAAACGCTACAACCGCGAAGAACTCAAAAAACTCATTTCCGGTCACCTGTGCCGCTGTACAGGCTACCATAATATCCTTAACGCAATGGAGCGTATTGTAGACGAAGCCTACAATTACGCAGGTGACAATGTAAAATAATCATTCTCCCCCTTAACAGGTAAAAAGCAGCCGCATCACACGACGGCTGCTTTTTGCCTATTGTATAGATAATCCCTATACAATAGCTTGTTTTTCTTGACCATTATTTAAAATTGTGATAAACTGGCTACGTCGCGTTGTTCTTAAAAAAATATAACGAAGGGGCGTGGCGGTTATCGATAATTTAAATTATTCTCTGCACATTCGGTTAAAAAAAGAGGAACCGTTTTTCGGCCCCGGTGTGATGGAGCTGTTGCAGCGTGTTGCAGATACAGGTTCGATCCAAACCGCCGCTGCACAGATGAATATGTCTTACAGCAAGGCATGGAAGATTATCAAAACAGCGGAAAAGGGGCTCGATTATCCTCTAATGACGCGCCGTGTTGGCGGTGTTGGCGGTGGAAGCTCTGAACTTACCGAGTTTGGGAGAGATTTTATAAACCGCTATGCTGCGTTTCAGCGTGAAGTTTACGAAGCCGCAGATAAGCTATTTCAAAAACATTTTGGAGATGTGCTGCCATGAAACTGATTGATACTAAAAATGCCGTAGGGCATATTTTATGCCACGATATTACACAGATTGTAAAGGGAGTCACAAAAGACGCGCGCTTTCGCAAGGGGCATGTCGTCACCGAAGAGGACATCCCTGTTTTGCTTTCGCTCGGAAAAGATCACCTCTATATCTGGGAAAAACAAGAGGGGATGCTGCATGAAAATGAGGCAGCACAAGTCCTCTACGATATCTGCAAGAACGACCATATGAAGCCCAGTGCGGTAAAAGAGGGCAAAATCGAGCTGATTGCCGAATGTGACGGCGTATTTAAGGTAGATGTTGAGCGGTTGAATGCAATTAATGCGCTCGACGAAATTATGATTGCCAGCAGGCACAACAACTTTCCTGTAAAAGCAGGGGACAAGCTGGCGGGCACACGGGTGATACCACTGATAATCGACGAGAAAAAATTACAGGCTGCGCAACAGATTGCAGGGGATACACCGCTACTGTCTCTGTTGCCTTACCGCCACAAAAAGGTGGGTATTGTCACCACCGGCAACGAGGTGTTCTACGGCAGAATTAAAGACACTTTCGGCCCGGTCATTGCGCAGAAGCTCAACGAGTACGATGTAACCTTGCTCGGGCAAAAGCTTTCGGATGATGACCCCGAGCACATCACCGCAAGGATTCGGGAGTTTCTCGAGGAGGGCGCGGACATGGTGGTTTGTACCGGCGGTATGAGTGTAGACCCCGACGATAAAACACCCGCAGCAATTAAGGCAACCGGCGCAGAGATCATCTCTTATGGGGCACCTGTGCTACCCGGTGCAATGTTTTTGCTTTCTTACTACAATGGTAGCATTCCAATTCTAGGGCTGCCGGGCTGTGTTATGTACGCAAAACGTACGATATTTGATCTTGTTTTGCCGCGTATTATGGCAGACGAGCGTCTGGGCAAAAAAGACCTTGCAGTTTTAGGGCACGGCGGATTGTGCCTGAACTGCAACACCTGTCATTACCCCTACTGCAGCTTTGGAAAAGCGTAGGGACAAGGAGAATATGATATGGAAAACGAGCTTACTCACTTTGACCAAAGCGGAAACGCGGTTATGGTTGATGTAACAGAGAAGAATACAACCCATCGTATCGCCACTGCGCGCGGCAGCATTGCCGTAAACGCACAAACCTTTGAAGCCATTCAAGCCGGATCTGCTCAAAAAGGTGATGTGTTGGGCGTTGCGCGTGTTGCGGGCATTATGGCGGCAAAGAAAACCTCCGAGCTTATCCCGTTGTGTCACCCGCTTGCCCTTACCAAATGCACCATCGACTTTGAGCTCGTGCCCGATACCAACGAGGTTATCGCCACCTGCACAGTCAAGGTGACGGGGCAAACCGGCGTGGAGATGGAGGCTTTGACCGGTGTGACGGTTGCACTGCTTACCATCTACGATATGTGCAAGGCAATTGACAAAGGGATGGAGATAAAAGCTGTCTATCTGGTACATAAAAGCGGGGGAAAAAGCGGTGATTTCAACAACCCAAACCATAAAGAATAAAAGAAAAGAGGAAGCGGCATGATCGATCTGCACAACCGCAATATCGACTATCTACGCATCTCGGTGACCGACCGCTGCAACCTGCGCTGTGTTTACTGCATGCCTGCCGAGGGCATTGAAGCGTGCGCGCATGACGAAGTACTTACCTACGAGGAAATTCTTAAAGTATGCCGCTGCGCTGCAGCTTTGGGTATTTGTAAAATCAAGCTGACGGGCGGCGAGCCCTTGGCACGAAAAGGCGTTGCGGGTCTTATCCGCCAGCTGAAAGAGATTGATGGGATTGAACAGGTAACCATGACCAGCAACGGCGTTTTATTGTACGAGCAGTTGCCTGCACTGGTAGAGGCAGGGCTCGACGCGGTTAATATCAGCCTTGACACGCTTGACCCTAAACGGTTTGAGCAAATTACCCGTGGGCAGAGGTTTGACACGGTGCTCAAATCCATCGACCTTGCCCTGCAGTTGGGTATACGAGTTAAGATAAACTGCTTACCGGTACGGGAATTCAACGGAGATCATCTGATGCAGATGGCAGAGCTTGCACATACCCGTCCTATTGATGTGCGCTTTATCGAGCTGATGCCCATTGGCTACGGTAAAGATTTAACCCCAATACCGAGCAGTGAAATACAAGAGCTGCTGTATCGCACCTATGGCGAGCTTACCCCATGCACCCAAGAACTCGGAAACGGCCCTGCGTCTTATTTTTCACTGGCGGGTTTTCAAGGCAACATTGGTTTTATCAGTGCAGTATCCACCTGTTTTTGCAGCAATTGCAACCGCATTAGGCTCACCTCAACGGGCTTTTTAAAACTATGCCTGCACTACAACAAGGGGATAGAGTTGCGCGATTTGCTGCGTGGCGGAATCAGTGACGCCGATTTAACGAAGCTGCTGCGTGATGCTATACTCGAAAAACCGACACAACATCAGTTCGGCAGCCATATAGTCGATGAAGAGCAGCATACCATGGCCGAAATAGGGGGGTAGCGTACCGCTGCCTCTTAGCAAATAAAAGCAGTAAGCTGAAAAAAGGAGAACATTATGGGTAAAGTAATTGCGGTGTGCGTCAGTGAAAAGCGCGGTACACAAAAAACAAATGTAAGCAAGGCGACCTTTCTGCCCGATTTTGGTATAGCAAACGATGCGCATGCAGGGCACTGGCACCGTCAGGTGAGCCTGCTTTCCTACGATAAAATACTTGCCTTTAAGGCGCGCGGCGCCGAGGTAAATGACGGTGCCTTCGGCGAAAACCTGGTGGTTGAGGGCATTGATTTTCGCAGCCTGCCGATTGGTGCCATTTTGCGCTGCAACGATGTTGTACTTGAAATGACACAGATCGGCAAAGAGTGCCACCATGGCTGCGAGATTTTTCACAAGATGGGTGAGTGCATTATGCCTACCGAGGGCGTGTTTGCCAAGGTTTTGGTTGGCGGCACAATCGGCGTAGGCGACGAAATGACGATAGACCCTGTAAAGGAGGGGCAGTGATGTTTCGAGTAGCAATCATTACCCTCAGTGACAAAGGCTACGCGGGCGAACGTGAGGATAAAAGCGGTGAAGTGATTCGAGAGATTGCAGAGCAAAACGGATATGAGGCAGTCAGCTACGCGCTGCTGCCCGATGACCGTGTGATGCTTGCCGATGAATTGCGCCGCCTGTGCGATAACGATTTGGCCGATCTTATTCTTACCACAGGCGGTACCGGCTTTTCACCGCGCGATATCACCCCCGAGGCCACACTTGATGTGGCACAAAAGCTTGTACCCGGCATTCCTGAGGCTATGCGTTATTCGAGCTTGCGAATAACGAAACGCGCTATGTTAAGCCGTTCGGCTGCTGCAATTCGCGAAAAAACACTGATTGTTAACCTACCCGGCAGCCCAAAGGCAGTAAGAGAGAATCTCGAATACATCATTACCGAGCTGCATCATGGGTTGGAAATTTTAAGAGGTAAAACTGGTGAGTGCGCAAGACAATAATATATAAATAAAAAGGAGACATTATTATGAAGAAAATTTTAAGCGTATTGTTGGCGGGTGCTATGCTATTAACGGCAGGGTGCTCTTCAGCGGGTGCTCCCTCTTCCTCTGCACCATCCTCATCTGAGCCTGCTAGCTCGTCAGAATCCTCAGTGCCGGCAGAGCCTGCCGTCGAACTAATGGTTTCTGCAGCTGCAAGCCTTACCGATTGTTTGGAAGAGCTCAAAACACTTTATACCAAAGATCATTCCAACATCACCATCACCTACAATTTTGGTGCTTCCGGCTCTTTGCAGCAGCAGATTGAACAGGGTGCACCTGCCGATATTTTCGTTTCGGCCGGCAAAAAGCAAATGACTGCTTTGCAAGAAGCAGGACTGATGCAGGACGACTCGGTAAAAGATATTCTCGAGAACAAAGTGGTGCTCATCACCCCAAAAGACGGCACAGCGCTTGAATCGTTTGAAAAGCTTACCGATGCTGCAGTTACACAGATTGCGGTTGGCGAGCCGGAGAGCGTGCCTGTAGGGCAGTACACACAGCAAATTTTTGAGAGCTTAAAGCTTACCGAAACAATTAAATCCAAGCTGGTGTATGCAAAAGATGTGCGCGAGGTTCTCTCTTGGGTGGAAACCGGCAACGTGCAGGCGGGTATTGTATACGAAACCGACGCAAGGATCAGCGACAAAGTCAGCATCAGCTGTACTGCCCCTGCCGATTCTCATAAAAAAGTAATTTATCCTATGGGTATTGTCAAAGAGACAAAACATGCGGATGAAGCGAAGGCATTTGCCGATTTCCTGTTCAGCGATACTGCGAAAGAAGTCTTTGCAAAATATGGGTTCTCCCCGTTATTCTAATCGTATTTCAATCAATTTGTACAGAGGAGGAGCCGCCGCATGGCTTTCGATCTCACACCGCTTTGGATCTCAATCAAGACCTCGCTGTTGGCGGGGGTAATCACCTTCGTGCTGGGCGTGCTGTGTGCGCGTCTGTTCCTCAATGTCAGCGGCAGAGTGAAATGGCTGCTGGATGTGGTTTTCACACTGCCGCTGGTTCTGCCCCCTACCGTAGTAGGCTTTTTGTTGTTGGTGCTTTGCGGCAAGAACAGTGCATTGGGGCAGCTGCTGCGCCGATTTGACCTTGCAATTATTTTTACTTGGCAGGCAACTGTTATCTCGGCTGTGGTGGTATCGTTTCCGCTGATGTACCGTGCGGCAAAGGGGGCGCTGGAACAGGTGGATGAGAATCTTATCTGGGCGGGCAGAACGCTGGGTATGTCGGAGTGGCGTATTTTTCTGCGTGTGCAGGTTCCGCAGGCATGGCCGGGTATTGCGTCGGGTGCGGTGCTGTCTTTTGCACGTGCACTTGGTGAGTTTGGTGCCACGCTGATGATTGCGGGCAACATTCCGGGGCGCACTCAAACCATTCCCATCGCTATTTATTTTGCTACCGCGGCGGGTAATATGAGGGTTGCGACAATCTGGGTTGCCATTATCACGCTCATTTCGTGCATTGTACTCGGCTTTATGAATTATTCGGGCGGGCAGAAATCCCCATCTATTAAGACAAGGGCGTAAGGATGACACAACAGATGAAAAAATCAACATGCAGGGGAGGGGAAATCAGAGTTGAGTATTTATGTAGATATCAAAAAACGCTTTGGTGACTTCACCCTTGAAATGCAGTTTGAGGCGGAAAATGAAATTGTCGGTATCCTAGGTGCATCCGGCAGCGGAAAAAGCATGACGCTGCGCTGCATTGCGGGCATTGTTACACCCGATTCCGGCGAGATTGTATTAAACGGAAAAACCCTCTACAACTCTGCAAAAAAAATCAACCTTACACCGCAGCAGCGCAATGTCGGGTTGATGTTTCAAAGCTACGCGCTTTTTCCGAATATGACGGTTGCGCAGAACATCGCCGTCGGTATTAAGGATAAGGCGCAGCGTACGAAACTGGTGGGCGACTACATCGAGCTGCTGCGTCTGCAGGGGCTGGTGGGGCGCTATCCATCGCAGCTTTCAGGCGGGCAGCAGCAGCGTGTGGCACTTGCGCGTATGATGGCGAGCAGCCCTGATATTTTGCTGTTGGACGAGCCGTTTTCTGCGCTCGACCGTCATCTGCGTTTTTCGATTGAGCAGGAATTTGCAGACGCACTTGGGTGCTTTGACGGTACGGTGCTGCTTGTATCCCACAATGTGGGCGAAATCTATCAATACTGTGCTACAACTGCCGTTTTGGCACAGGGTAAGATTGCGGAGTACGAAAGCACTGAGGAGTTATTTTACTCGCCCAGAACGGTGGAGGGTGCACGCCTTACAGGCTGTAAGAACCTTTCTGCTGTCAAGGCTATCGGGCACAATACTGTCTTTGCTGAGGATTGGAATCTGCAGTTTATCTTGCAGCAGGAGTTGCCGGACGGAATCACCGCCATCGGCATCCGCGAGGCTGATCTTACACTCACCAATTTTACCGGCGAGTGTGGTGTTTCTGTAACGGTTACAAATGTAAAATATTTTCCACAGTTCGCGGTACTCAACCTTTCCCCAAAGAGGGCACAAAGGGACATTTACTTTACCTGCTCAAAAGCGCTGGTAGGAGATTACCTCACACAGAGTGAACGAGGCGAGCTGTATTTATCTGTTGGCCCCGATCAATTGTTGTTTCTTTCTGGTGAAAGTTAGAATATGGTAATAAAAAACAGCCCAATAAACGGGCTGTTTTTCTTATCTTCAAAATAAATCAACAAAAAAGTTTTTCAAAATTCCATCAGAATGATACAATTTGTAAAAATTACGAATGGATGATAAAAAGCTATTAAAAACGTGGTATAATGTTATGAACAAAAAAGAAAAAAGAAATAGAGCCGGAGGTAATGTATGAAGCATATAATTGACCCTCTTGATTTATCGGTAGATGAAATTACCGAATTGCTTGACGTAGCAGATGACATTGAAAACAACCCCAAGAAATACGCGGAGATTTGCAGGGGGAAAAAGCTTGCGACCTTATTTTACGAGCCAAGCACCCGTACCCGCCTTAGCTTTGAGGCGGCAATGCTGAATTTGGGCGGAAGCATATTGGGCTTTTCGTCGGCAGACTCCAGCTCTGCTTCAAAGGGCGAGAGCGTTGCGGATACCATTCGGGTAATTTCGGGTTATGCCGATATTTGTGCAATGCGCCACCCAAAAGAGGGTGCACCCAAGGTAGCTTCTGAGTACGCAACAATTCCGGTTATCAACGCGGGCGATGGCGGCCACCAGCATCCCACTCAAACCCTTACTGACCTGCTTACGATTCGTTCCCTTAAGGGCAGGCTGGACGATCTTACCATTGGGCTTTGCGGCGACCTTAAATTCGGCAGAACCGTGCACTCCCTCATCAAATCGCTGTCGCGCTACAAAGGCATTCGTTTTGTGCTCATTGCGCCTGAGGAGCTGCGTATTCCCGATTATATCCGCGAAGAAGTGCTGCGTGCAAACAACATTCCGTTTGTCGAGGTAGAGAAGATGGAAGAGGTCATGCCGGAGCTGGATATTTTGTATATGACCCGTGTACAGCGCGAACGCTTTTTTAATGAGGAGGATTACGTGCGTCTGAAAGACAGCTACATTCTCGACATGCAAAAGCTTAGAGCGGCAAAGCCGGATATGTTTATTCTGCACCCGCTGCCGCGCGTCAACGAAATCTCAACCGAGATTGATAACGACCCGAGAGCGGCGTATTTCCGGCAGGCACAGTACGGCGTTTATGTTCGTATGGCGCTGATTCTTAAACTACTGGAATTGGAGGTAAAAGCAGATGATTAATGTTGACAGCTTAAACAGAGGCGTGGTCATCGATCATATCCATGCAGGCAAAGCAATGGAAATCTACCAATACCTGGATCTCGGTCGTCTTGATTGCAGCATTGCGATTATCAAGAACGCAAAAAGCCGTAAAATGGGCAGAAAAGATATCATCAAGATTGATGAGAACATTGATATCAACCTTGATGTGCTGGGTTTTATTGACCCCGATATTTCCATCAACATCATCAACGAGGGCGGATTGATTGAGAAAAAAAAGCTCAAATTGCCCGAGCAGGTGACCAACGTTATTAAATGTAAAAACCCTCGCTGCATTACCTCAATCGAGCAGGGTATCAACCATGTATTTAAGCTTGCCGACGTTCAGAACGGTATCTATCGTTGCATTTATTGTGAACAGGAGTTCCAAAACAAATAATAAATTTTCATCATTGGAGGAGAAAAATCATGGCAAATACAGTTATTGCAGCAAAAAACGCACCCGCAGCGCTGGGGCCATATTCCCATGCAATGCTGGCAAACAATACCCTTTATACTTCCGGTCAGCTGGGGCTTAACCCTGTCTCGGGCGAACTGCTCGCAGGCGTTGAAGCACAGGCAGAAATGGCGCTGAAAAATCTTGGCGCTGTGCTTGAAGCAGCAGGCATGAGCTTTACCGATGTTGTGAAAACCACCGTGTTTCTCGCTGATATGGGTGATTTTGCAGCAATCAATGCAATTTATGCCAACTATTTTAAAGGTGAGTGCCCTGCGCGCTCCTGCGTACAGGTAGCTGCATTGCCAAAAGGCGCCTTGTTTGAAATCGAAGCGATTGCAGTTAAATAGTTTTATGATTTTTTAATTTGGGCAGCAGATAAAGAACTGCAGATTACCTTGAAAAACAGGTATTCTGCAGTTCTTTTGCTTTTGTTACAGGCAATAATAATTTTGCATCATTCTAATTGCTTTTTCTTACAAAAATAATATAAAATTATTATAAAAATCTCTAAATATTATTACAAGGGGCCTAAACAGCTTGAATAATGCTAAAAATGCATTATAATGAGTTTGCATGATAAAAAATAATTATTTATCTGCCGGGCAGGAGCTAGCTGCCTGATGTGCGATGAAAGTCGCAAAAAAATGATATGAGGTGTTATCGTGAAAGAGGCTGTCAACAAAACTCCGGGCTCAATTTTTAGCCTGGAGGGGACTCCCAGCATGAAGCAAATTGTACCACTTGGGCTACAGCATGTAGTTGCGGCAATTGTGGGTGTTGTTACCCCGGCTCTCCTAGTGTCAAATGTGTGCAACCTTTCCCCGGCAGATAAGACTCTTTTGGTCCAGTCATCTCTTTTAATTTCGGCAATCGCAACCTTACTCCAGCTTTTCCCGTTTAGCAAAAAACTGGGTTCAGGTCTGCCCGTAATTATGGGCGTCAGCTTTGCTTATGTACCCACGTTGCTGGCTATCGGCGGCGAATTTGGTATTGCAACCATCTTTGGTTCTCAAATTATCGGCGGTCTTGTCGCTATTGTCGTTGGCATTTTTGTAAAAAAACTAATGGTGCTTTTTCCGCCGCTGGTAACCGGTACGGTTATCTTTACAATTGGTCTTTCGTTGTACCCCACGGCTATCAACTATATGGCCGGCGGTAAGGCTTCAGAGACTTTTGGGTCTCCTCAAAATTGGCTGGTGGCTATCATCACCTTTGCGATTGTAGTGTTTTTTAACTATTACACCAAAGGCTCTATGAAGCTTGCCGCTATTCTCATTGGTATGGTTTCGGGTTACGTGGTTTCGTTTTTCATGGGCATGGTCAGTTTTGATTCTGTTGCAGCGGCTGGCTGGCTTTCGTTCCCCGCACCCATGCACTTTGGAATTGTGTTCCAACCCACCGCAATTGTGTCGATGGTCATAATCTATGTTGTTAACGCAGTACAGACCATTGGCGACCTTTCCTCCACTACTTCGGGCGGCCTTGACAGAATGCCCACCCATGACGAGCTTTCCGGCGGCATCATCGGCAACGGTATTGCCAGTGTGATTGGCGCATTCTTTGGTGGTATGCCCACTGCTACCTATAGCCAGAACGTCGGTATTGTTATTGTAAACAAAGTTGTAAATAGAATAGTATTTGGCTTTGCGGCATGCGTACTGCTTGTTGCAGGATTTGTTCCAAAGTTTGCATCTGTTCTCACCACTATTCCGCAGAGTGTTATCGGTGGTGCTACCATCTCGGTATTTGCTACTATTACTATGACCGGCATTAAAATGATTGCCTCTCAGCCTCTTACACCGAGAAACACCGCAGTAGTTGGTCTTTCAGTTGCGCTTGGCGCAGGTATTGTACAAGCAACCGGCTGTCTGCAGCTTTTCCCGTCGTGGGTTCCCACCGTGTTCGGCAGCTCCTCTGTAGTAGTGGCTACTTTAATGGCTGTTCTGCTGAACCTCATTCTCCCTAAGGACAAACCAGAAGCAAATAAATAAACTACACACTCTATTAGACTGAAAAAAGTTTTACTCGGGATACCCGGCTAAGCCGTATGAAAGAAGGAGGCTATTCATGAACAAATACGTAAGCGCGTACCTACCTCTCGTCGATTTTATCGCCGATTGTATGGGGGAGAACACTGAAGTTGTTTTGCACGACCTAACCGATTACCACCAATCGGTGGTTGCCATCCGCAATGGGAATATCAGCGGAAGGAGTGTTGGTTCACCAATCACCGATCTTTCGCTTAAGGTGCTTAAGGCGGCAACGTTTGAACAAACACCCTACATGGCAAACTACCAGGGGGTAGCAAAAAACGGTCATATGCTTAAATCCTCTACATACTTTATTAAGGACGACAGCGAACGTTTTGTTGGAATGCTTTGTATCAATACGGATTATCACAATTTGGTTTCATCACGCAACCTACTTACCGAGATGATTGCGATGATGAAGATTCCCAATGAGTCTGCGGCAATTTCCGAGAATCTGAATATGAATGTGCACGAGCTTGTTATGAACAATATCCACCGTATCTGTCCCGATATTGGCAATTTAGCGGAGACTATGCAGCAGCGCGAAAAGATGGAGATTGTGGATAAGCTTAACGAGATGGGTACCTTTATGATCAAAGGTGCAATCAGCTATGTGGCTGATGCACTGAGGGTTTCGGTGCCGACAATTTATCGCTATCTAAACCTTGTTAAAAAAGAAAACTAAAAAGAAAGCACGTTGCCTCGGTTGGCAGCGTGCTTTTTACGGTTTGTTTAAGTTATTTTGCATCAATATAGCTGTACAGTGTGTATTTTGAGATACCAAAATGCTTGCTTACTTTATCTCCGGATTTTGTAATGAGAAACGCACCGGTGCTATTGAGAAACTGAATCGCCTTAATTTTATCGTCTTTGCCCATCAGTGCAACGGGTTTTCCCACTAAACGTACGGATTGTTCAATCAGCTCATCAAGCAGATCATTAACATTTTGTGCAATGCGTTCGGGCTCTTTCGTATCCGGCTCGGTGGCAATCAGCGGTTTTAGCGAGTTTTCAATCATCAGCAATCCGGTAATGTCGTAGTTGATGGAGAAAATACCGACAACCTCATTCTTTTCATCGCGGATGTAAATTGTACTTGATTTGAGAATTTTGCCGTCGCGTGTTTTGGTGAGGTAGTTCAGATGATCTTGCAGTTTGCTGTGTTCGCCATGCAGCGCCTCTAATACCACCAAAGAGGGACCGTCGCCTGTTTTGCGCGCGGTTACATGCCCGTTTTCGATAATGACAATCGAGTTTTCGGTAAAATTATTGCTGAGGTCATGCACTACAACCTCACAGTTGCTGCCAAACTGCTGCGATAAGCCTTTCGCAAGCCGCTTTAAAAAATCAAAGGTTAAACCTTGCAGCATAGTTACCTCCGTTTCTCCGGTGCGCATATAGAATGGGCCAAAACCGCATGGTAATGCCTCCGGTGCAAATTTGTATAGTATCCATCATAACAGAAACTAAAAATAAATCAACAGTTTGCATTAAAAAAAATAATTGCTAAAAAATAATTTTTAGTTTATGCATATCGCCAATGCTTTCCTGCTTGATTTTTATTAAATCGAATGGTAAAATATAAATTGTAAACAGAAAAACTATACTTTCTGTGCAATGTGTAGCGTTTGTGTTAAAAGTAATACTAAGTAAATCGAAACGTAAAAAGAAAAGAACAGCTGAAACGGAGTGCTTTGCGCACGGGCTGAATGTTCACAATTCCGGGGAACATTCTGCACGTCGCGTAGGCCTTTTTTATTGCAGAAAACCCGGCAGGGAACATTCCTTTTTCAAACGTGCAACCAACATTATCTTAAAATAGCAAGGAGAATGCGCGATGTTATTAATTGGAAACGGTAGACTGGTTACCCGCGACGAAAACAACCTCTTTCTGGAGAACGGCTGTGTCTGCGTAGAAAAAGAGCTGATTACAGAGGTGGGCGAAACCGCTGCAATGAGGGCGAAATATCCCGACGCTGAGTTTATCGATGCTAAGGGCGGCGTTATTATGCCGGGTCTTATTAATGCGCACAATCATATTTACAGTGCGTTTGCGCGCGGTCTTTCTATCAAGGGGCATAATCCGAAAAACTTTATGGATATTCTTGACGGACTGTGGTGGACGCTTGACCGTAAGCTTACGATTGAAGACACCAAATACAGCGCTTATGCCACTTACCTGGATTGCATCAAAAACGGTGTGACAACCGTATTTGACCACCATGCAAGCTATGGCGCAATTGATGGTAGCCTGTTTGCAATTTCAGATGCAGCGGCAGAATACGGCGTACGCACCTGCCTGTGCTACGAGGTTTCTGACCGTGACGGCGAAGATAAAATGAAACAGGCAGTGCTGGAGAATGAAGCGTTCATCAAAGCAGCGCTGAAAGATGATAACGATATGCAGTACGGCATGATGGGCATGCACGCTGCGTTTACACTTTCGAATAAAACCTTAGAGCTTTGCCGCGAGCATACCCCTAAGGGCACAGGCTTTCACATCCATGTCGCCGAGGGCATCAGTGATGTTTACGATTCCCTTGAAAAATACGGTAAGCGCGTTGTCAATCGCCTTTATGATATGGATATCCTCGGCCCGCAAACGATTGCCGGTCACTGCATCCACATCAACGAGCACGAAATGGATCTTTTAAAGCATACCGACACTATGGTGGTACACAACCCCGAATCCAACATGGGCAATGCCGTTGGCTGCCCCGCAGTGCTTAACTTGTTCCAAAAGGGCATTCTCATTGGCCTTGGAACAGACGGCTACACCAACGATATGCTTGAATCCTATAAGGTTGCGAATATTCTTCACAAGCACAACACCTGCAACCCCAATGTAGCATGGGGCGAAATTCCCGTCATGCTGTTTCACAACAATGCCGCCATTGCAAACCGCTACTTCAAAAAGCCCCTTGGTGTGCTGAAGGCAGGTGCAGCGGCAGATGTCATCGTCACCGACTACAATCCGCTCACCCCAATGACCGCCGATAACATTAACGGTCATACCTTGTTTGGAATGAACGGGCGCAGCGTTGTCACCACCGTCTGCAACGGCAAGGTGCTGATGAAAGACCGTGAGCTGCTTGGTGTTGATGAGGCAGCGGTTCTTGCAAAATGCCGCGAACAGGCAAAAGGTCTGGCAGACCGCATCAACTTTGGGAGATAATAAATCAGATTTGGATTTCTGTGGGCTGAACGCATTTCATTATCAGCCGCAATAGAGAGGAGAAATACACATGAGTGATAGAATGAGACCAATCCCATTTGACAAACTGGTCAACTGGGTACTGGAGGAGCATAAAAACGACGGTGCTGTTTTTGGCGTACAGCGCCCCTTTATTAAAAAAGATGATAAGGTGCTGCACCTGTTCGGCGAGCAGATGGAAACACCGTTTGGCCCTGCGGCAGGGCCGCACACCCAGCTTGCACAGAATATTATTGCCTCGTATTTTGCAGGCAGCCGTTTCTTTGAGCTGAAAACCGTACAGACGCTGGATGGCGAGGATTTGCCGGTTGCAAAGCCCTGCATCAATGCCGAGGACGAGTGCTATAACGTCGAATGGTCGACCGAACTGCGTGTGCCTGAGGCATATGACGAATACGTCAAGGCATGGTTTGCCCTCAAGCTGATCTCAAAGGAGTTCGGACTGGGCAGCGATACCGGATTTATGTTCAATATGAGTGTCGGCTACGACCTTGAGGGTATCAAATCCAAAAAGATAGACACCTTTATTGAGGGGCTCAAAGATGCCTCTGCTACCGAGATTTGGGCGGAGTGCAAAGCGTATACGCTTGCCAACCTAAACCGTTTTGAGCATATTGATGCAGCGTTTGTAGAGGGCATCAGCCCTCAAGTCTGCACCTCCATCACGCTCTCCACCCTGCACGGATGCCCTCCGCAGGAGATTGAGCGTATCGCCACCTACCTCATCACCGAGAAGGGGCTCAATACCTATATCAAATGCAACCCGACCTTGCTCGGCTACGAATTTGCACGCAAAACCATGGATGAGATGGGGTATGACTATCTCGTATTTGATGACCACCACTTTAATAACGATCTGCAATTTGAAGACGCAGTGCCGATGATTGGGCGCCTGATTGCCTTGGCAGAGAGCAAAGGACTTACCTTTGGTGTGAAGCTCACCAACACCTTTCCGGTGGGCATTGCACAAGGCGAGCTGCCCGGCGAGGAGATGTATATGTCCGGCCGCTCACTCTATCCCCTCACTGTTTCGTTGGCGCATAAGCTTTCCAAAGCGTTTGATGGCAAGCTGCGCATTTCCTATTCCGGCGGTGCGGATATCTTTAACATTGAAAAGATATTCGAGATTGGTATCTGGCCGATCACTCTCGCAACCACTCTGCTTAAGCCGGGCGGCTACCAGAGGCTTTCACAGATGGCAGAAGCTCTGGATGCTCACGAATACAAGGATTTCGACGGGGTTGACCTCGTTAAGCTGCAGGCATTGGCCTATGACTGTGTGCGTGACCCTCACCACCTAAAAGCAATCAAGCCGTTGCCGAACCGTAAGATGAATAAGAAGGTTCCCCTCATCGATTGCTTTACCGCACCATGTCAAAACGGATGTCCTATTGAACAGGATATCCCTGCCTATGTGCGTTTGACCGGTGAAGGCAAGCACCTTGAGGCACTCAAGGTTATCACCGAGAAAAACCCGCTGCCGTTCATCACTGGTACCATCTGCCCACACCACTGTGCAGATAAGTGTACCCGTAGCTTCTACGAC
This sequence comes from Hydrogenoanaerobacterium sp., assembly GCF_032017025.1. NCBI lineage: Bacteria > Bacillati > Bacillota > Clostridia > Eubacteriales > Oscillospiraceae > Hydrogenoanaerobacterium > Hydrogenoanaerobacterium sp. The sequence goes on along the minus strand of NZ_DALZQO010000001.1, from coordinate 86,797 downwards.
GATTCGGTAAAGATTCGCGCCGCGAAGCTGGAGGCCGCCGAAGCTGGTTACGATCAGCTGATGGCAGAGTTGGAGACACCAAAAACCAAGGGCAGATCCAAGGTCGCAATCATCGGTGGCGGCCCCGCAGGCCTTGCGGCGGCATATTTCCTGGGCAAAGAAGGAATGCAGGTAACCGTATTTGAGAAGAAAAAAGAGCTTGGCGGTATTGTAAAACTTGTTATTCCCGAGTTTAGAATCCCGTCTGCTGCCATTGAAAAAGATATTGACCTTGTGCGCAGCATGGGTGCGGAGTTTATACTCGGCTCTGAGCAAACCTCGGTAGAGGAGCTTAAAGCGCGTGGTTATAAATACGTACTGTTCGCTGTGGGCGCATGGAAGCCCGGCAGCCTGCGCCTGGAAAGTGGCGAGGCGATGAATGTACTCGAATTCTTAGAGAAATACAAGGCGGATGAATCCAGCCTCAACCTTGGTAAAAATGTTGTCATCGTCGGCGGAGGAAACACCGCTATGGATGCTGCCCGTGCCGCAAAACGCGTCAAGGGTGTGGAAAAGGTTTCGCTCGTTTACCGCAGAACCAAACGCTACATGCCTGCGGATGAAGAAGAGCTTGCACTTGCACTGGAGGACGGTGTGGAGTTCTGTGAGCTGCTTGCACCCATTGGAATTGAAAACGGCATGCTCAAATGCTACAAAATGGAGCTTGGTGCACCCGATGAGAGTGGCAGACGCAGCCCCGTACAAACCGAAGAAATTGTTAAGGTTCCCGCCGATACCGTGATTGCGGCGGTGGGCGAAAAGGTTGACACTGCGCTGTTTGAGAAAAACGGCATCGCTGTTGATGAGCACGGACGTGTGAAAGCAGACACGAAAACCTTTAAAACCAGTATTGAGAATGTCTTTGTTGCAGGCGATGCTCTGCGTGGCCCCGCAACTGTGGTAGAAGCAATTGCCGACGCCATCCAGTTTGCAAAAGCCATTTCCAAACTGGAGACCGACCGTTACGCGGAGCTGAATGTCAACCCCAACCCTGCAAACGTAAGGCTGAAAAAAGGTGTTCTTGAGGTTGATACCGATGCTTACAAGCAAAGTGAGCGCTGCTTAGAGTGCCCAACAGTGTGCGAATGCTGTGTAGATGTTTGCCCCAACCGTGCAAATCTCTCCATCCATGTTGGCTCCAAGCCAATGGCACAGATTATTCATGTCGACGGTATGTGCAACGAGTGCGGCAACTGTGCAAGCTTCTGCCCATACGACAGCGCACCTTACAAAGAGAAATTTACCTTGTTTGAGAATCTTGCCGATTTTGAGGACAGCACCAACGAAGGCTTCTTGTGCGTTGACGGCGCAAAGAGCATCTTCCATGTTCGTTTGGATGGTCAGGTTAAGGATTATCAGATTTCAGACCCCAAATGCGGTCTTCCTGAAGATATTCGCAAACTGATTGCCACCACCTATGTCGAATACAATTATCTTTTTTAATTGACAAGTTTTCATCATCGTATTACCATTGTCTTAAGAAAATAGCCTATGCGGGTGTCCGAACAGACGGATACCCGTATTGTGCATGTTCAAGGGGGCTATACTATGTCAAAAATTATCAAGGGCGGAACCATTGTTACACCAAAGGGCAGCTTTGCTGCCGATCTTCGCATAGAAGACAACAAGATTGCCGAAATTGCCGAGCAGCTGCCCGCAGACGGCGCTGAGGTGCTGGATGCCACCGGCTGCCTGCTGTTTCCCGGTTTTATTGACGCGCACACCCACTTTGATATGAGCACCGGTACTGCTTTGACAGCGGATAACTTCCATAGCGGTACAAGAGGTGCCATAGTTGGCGGCACCACTACCATCGTCGATTTTGCAACGCAAGAAAAAGGTGAAACCCTGGTGCAGGCGCTGAAAAACTGGCACGCGAAAGCCGACGGTGTATCCTCCTGTGATTATGCGTTTCATATGGCAATCAGCGACTGGAACCCATCTGTTCGTAACGAAATTGATACGATGGTGGCCGAGGGTGTCACCTCATTTAAGCTGTACCTCGCCTACGACAACCTGCGCGTTTCGGATGGAGAACTGTACGAGATTCTCAAATGTGTACGCGATGTGCATGGTATCATCGGTGTCCATTGCGAAAACGGTGACCTTGTCAATGAAATGATTGCGGAAAAACGTGCCGCAGGCGAGCTTACCCCCGCCGCACACCCGGCCTCCCGCCCCGATTTTGTAGAAGCCGAAGCGGTTTCGCGCTACCTCTACATTGCCGAGGCGTCAGATGCCCCCGTTAATATTGTACACTTGAGCACCAAACTGGGTTTTGATGAAGTGCTAAAAGCACGCGCAAAAGGCCAGAAGGTATATGTAGAAACATGCCCGCATTACCTAATGCTCGATGAAAGCCGTTACAACCTTGAAAATTTTGAGAGCGCAAAATACGTTTGCTCCCCGCCTTTGCGCAAAAAAGAAGATCAGCAGTGCCTGTGGACAGCGCTGAAAAATAACGATATCGATACCGTTTCTACCGACCATTGCAGCTTTAACTTCAAAAAGCAGAAGGAGCAGGGGAGAGATGATTTCAGCAAAATTCCCAACGGTATGCCGGGTGTTGAGCACCGCCCTGCTGTAATGTATACCTATGGTGTGTGCGAAAACCGCATTACCAAAGAGCAAATGGCAGCGCAGCTGAGTGAGAACACTGCCCGTTTGTTCGGTATGTACCCGCAAAAGGGGGCAATGCTTGCAGGCAGCGATGCAGATATTGTAGTGTGGGACCCCTCGTTTAAGGGAACAATCACTGCGCAGCATATGCAGCAAAATGTAGACTATACTCCGTATGAGGGCTTGGCTGTTACGGGCAGACCCAAGGCGGTATTTCTGCGCGGGCAGCAGGTGGTGCAGGATGGCGAAGTGATTGCCGAGCATTGCGGCGCCTACGTGCATCGCCACGAAAGTGAGTATTACCCGCAGCATGGATAAAGGATTTTAGCGAATATTGTGTAAAAAAGACGGGTGATTTGCCCGTCTTTTTTATATATCAATTGAATTATTAATTTTTCAAAAATTGTGCAATATAATCGAAAATTTATGGTACTATATAGGTAATAACAATAGTAAAAAGAGGAACTTAATTATGAAAAAAACTACAAAGCTTATTGCTGCAGTTTTATCACTCGCAATAACAATACCGCTTGCTGCATTTAAAGTGCCGGACTCCCCTTTGCGTAATCATATGCTGCAAACGAGTGTATCCGACCTATCCTCGGAAGATGAAGACATGCTCAGGCGGCTCAGCGGTACATGGAAAGGCTCGTTTTATGTTGTGGTGGGCGAGGCAAAGTATATCAACGATAACGTCACCATGAATTTTGTAAACAGCAAAGAGGGGCACAAGATTTACCTCACGGTTGCATCTTGCGATGCAGCTTATCTGAAGCCGAACGAGTGGCATTTGGAAGACGGCCGCTTAGTCTATACATTTAACGACGGGCCATGGCAGGCAAATGTCAGCCTGCGCTTTGAAAATGACAAAACACTCGTGGGGGTATATGAGCAGTATGGCAGCAGGCATGATGTTCGTTTTGTTAAAACATCTGCAACCCCTGTAGACCTCGGGCTTCAGCCGCAGTTTTCGTTTGAGGGTATTTCGGCAAACGACAGCCTCAAAAAGCTAAGAGAATACCCTGGCTATACCAATGCCGGCGGGGGCATCCCATATACCTACGAGCTGGGCAACCGAAACAAATTGAAAGCAGCCATAAACACCTATGCCCTAGATGAATTGATGAACGCTCAGGAGGATGATGTGAGCAAGATGACCGCACTTCTGAATTGGGTGTGCAACAATTTCCGCCACAATGGGGAATCCGGCATGCCAGAAAAACAGGATGCACAATCAGTTATGCAGTACAGCAAAAGAATGGGCGGGGTAGAATGCAGGGGGCTTTCGATTATTCTCTCGGAAATGCTGCGAGCCTACGGAGTACCTGCAAAGTCAATCAAATGTGCGCCTGCTAGTGCAAACAGCGAGTTTTGCCATGTGGTGGTGCATGCCTATTCCAAAGAGCTAAAGCAATGGATTATGCTTGACCCGACCTATCGCCTGATTTTAAAGAATGATAAGGACACGTATGTGAGCCTGCCAATGCTGCGTGAAAGCCTCATCAACGGCACGAAGCTGGTTCCGAATGAAAATGCGGGGCGCAACGGCAGACCTTTCTATTTGGATTTTTACCGCGCTTATATGACTCAAAATTCATTCCATTTTTCCAGTGCAACCAATTTTTCATCTGGTTCTGAGGGTAGTGCAGGCAACCTTGTTAACGCTCTGGTGCCGGCTGGCTATCCCGCGACTTATGCTTATTACAGGAGTGAGCGCCCCACTAACAGCAGCGACGAATTCTGGAAGCTGCCGAAATAATCTTATGTTTAATATGAAAAAAGTGCCTTACCAAACGGTGAGGCACTTTTCTGCATCTTGAGAGCTATTTCTTTTTTCGGGAATAAGGGGTATCCTCCATCGGTAGCTTGGTTCTGAATTTGCCGTCCCAATTGTAATAGGCGAGCTGCACGGCAGGTGGAGTGGGAATCGAACAGATTTCACCAATACCCTTTGCACCGTAGGCAAGGTCGTTGTCGTTCTTTTCGATGATTACCGACTCAATATCCGGTACCTGAGTAGATTTGAGTAAGCCCAATGTACCGTATTTTGCGGTGGGGATACCATCCTTGAGTGGGAAATCCTCAGTCAAAGCGTAACCAAGACTCATCACAACGCCACCCTCAATTTGTCCCTCAACGCTGATTGGGTTAACAGCTTTGCCAACGTCGTGTACAGCAATTACTTTTGCAAGCTTGCCATCCTCATCCAAATCTACCAGATGGGTTGCAAAGCCGTAGGCGATATGGCTGACAGGGTTAGGCTTGTCGCTACCCATTTTGTCGGTAACACCAAGGTATTCACCGATAAATTCCTGACCGTTCAGGCTCTCGAGTGCATTGTTGCCCAATGCTTCTTTCAGTGCGATAGCAGCACGGTGGGTTGCCTCGCCGGTAAACAGCGTCTGGCGGGATGCTGTGGTGTTGCCCGAGTTGGGCGCTTCTCTGGTATCGGGTATATCGTAAACCACCTGATCGGGGCTTAACTCAAGTGTTGTACACACCATTTGAGTAACGACAGTACCCATACCCTGACCAATGCATGCCGCACTGGTGTGAATATGCACCTTGCCATCTCTCACGGTCAGTCGGCAGCGACCGGTGTCGGGAATGCCCACACCCAAACCGCTGTTCTTCATTGCACATGCAATGCCCGCTTTGGGGTGTGCATCCAGATAAGGCTTTACTGCCTCCAGTGTTTCCACCAACGCGGTGGAATCATCGGCAATCTGCCCGTTAGGCAGTATCTGTCCGGGACGTATTGCGTTGCGGTAACGAATTTCCCATGGGGAAATCCCTACTTTTTCGGCCAAGAGATTGAGGTTACACTCGGTTGCGAAACAGCTCTGCGTTACACCAAAGCCGCGGAATGCACCTGCGGGCGGGTTGTTGGTGTACCATGCCTGCCCGTGAATATCAATATCTTGATAGTTATAGGGGCCTGCCGCATGAGTACAAGCTCTTTGCAGAACAGGGCCACCGAGAGAAGCGTAGCAGCCGGTATCGGTGAGCAGCGTCGCTTTCATTGCGGTGAGGTAGCCGTTTTCGTCACAAGCGGTGGTAAACTCCATCTCCATTGGGTGGCGTTTGGGGTGTACGAGCATACTTTCTTTGCGGGTAAAGGATACTTTTACGGGGCGTTGGGTTTTGTATGCGAGAATCGCTGCGAGGTGCTGAACGCTCATATCCTCTTTGCCGCCAAAGCCGCCGCCTACCATTTTGGCAATTACACGCACCTTTTCCTCGGGCAGCCCCAGTGCTTCGCTGCATTCCTTGCGTGTCTGGTAAATACCCTGATCGCCGGAGTAGATCAGCACACCGTCGTCCTCGGGCAGCGCAACGGCGGTTTCAGGCTCAAGAAAAGCATGATCGGTGAACGGAGTACTGTAATGCATCGTCACCACATGCTTTGAATTTTTAATTTTCTCATCTGCGTTGCCGCGCACCAGGCGCTCATTGGCAAGCAGGTTGCCGGTCTCGTGAATCAGCGGTGCGCCTTCTGCCATCGACTCTTCAACAGATAGAATCGGCTTCAGCACCTCATAATCGATTTTTACCAGCTTCTTTGCTTCTTCAAGCACTTCTTTGCTCTCAGCGGCAATCAGTACAATAGCATCCCCTGCAAAATGCGTTTCTTTGCCCTCGGGAATCAGCACATCGTAATCCTTTTTAAGGTGCCCGATTTTCTGGTTGCCGGGTAAGTCGGCCGCAGTGAGCACCGCAGCCACACCGGGCAGAGCTTTCGCCTCACTTACATCAATGTGCTTGACAAGGGCGCGGGGGTGACCGCTGCGCACTGCACTGCCGTACAGCATACCTTCCTTGTAAATGTCATCGGTGTATTCCGCTACGCCAAGCGCCTTTGCAACGGCGTCAACGCGGTGCAGGTTCTCACCAATCACACCGGTAAAATCATGTGCGGGCACAGCAGTATTCTCGCGAAACAGCTTTGCGGCGAATAAAATTGCTTCCTCAATCTTTTTATATCCGGTGCAGCGGCAGATATTATTTTTAATCGCTTCTTTTACTTCAATAGGTGAAGGGGTCGGATTGCTGTCAATCAGCCCTTTTGCGCTGATTATCATGCCCGGTGTGCAAAATCCGCACTGAACAGCTCCCACGTGGGTAAATGCATAACCATAAACATCTTTTTCGCGCGGGGTTAGCCCCTCAGCCGTTACAATACTTTTTCCGGCCGAACGTGCGGTGGTTAGAATGCAGGCTTTTGTTGCCTTTCCATCTACCAAAACCATACAGGTTCCGCAGGCGCCCTCTGAACATCCGTTTTTAACAGAAGTGAGGTTAAGATTATCTCTCAAATATGTAATCAGTTTCTCATCCTTCTGCGCAAAAGTTGTCTGCCCGTTTACCACGAATTCAAACATAACTGCACCTCGTTTCTACATATTTTTCTCTACAGCCCGCGCGCGAAGCACTCCGTTTCAGCTATATGATAACAACACTAAAAATTTTTAAGATTTTTATAACTTTTAACTGAAGTATGACTTTACTGCACTTTGTACACAATTAAAAAACAATAAAAGAATTATAGTGTCACTATTACATAGTTTATCATCATAAAACAGAAAAAGCAAGGGCAAAAATCCCCTGATTTCGGTAAAAATAAAATATTTTTGAGCAAATCTAAAAATTTTTTAGAAAACCTATTGATTTCTTCGTTTTCTGTGCTATGATGGAAACATAAAGCAACACCAAGCAATGGAAAATACCGCTTATAATATTAGGAGGGGGCCGTACGAATGGATAAGATTAAATGGGTAGCAAACCAAATGCCTAAAACCGATGACGCGCAGCTTAAAGTAATGGCGCTGCCCGAGGTAGAGAAAGCGAGAGCGTTCCATAAAAGCTTTCCGCAGTACACCACAACACCTCTGGCACATTTAAAGAATATGGCAGAGGTTCTTGGGGTAAAAGAGTTCTTTGTTAAGGATGAATCCTACCGTTTTGGCTTAAACGCATTTAAAGTTCTAGGCGGGTCTTTCGCAATGGCGCGCTACATAGCACAGCAACTCGGCAAAGATGTTTCTGAGGTCGACTACAACTACTTAACCTCCGATAAGCTCCGCGAGGAGTTTGGTCAAGCAACCTTTTTTACCGCAACTGACGGCAACCACGGCAGAGGCGTTGCGTGGGCAGCAAATAAATTGGGACAAAAATCAGTTGTGTTAATGCCGAAGGGCTCTACCAAAACACGCTTTGACAACATTGCCAAAGAGGGTGCAAAGGTAAGCATTGAAGAAGTCAACTACGACGAATGTGTTCGTATGGCTAACGCAATGGCAGAAAAAACCGAGCACGGTGTTATGGTGCAGGATACCGCATGGGACGGCTATGAGGAGATTCCGGCGTGGATTATGCAAGGCTACGGTACTATGGCAATGGAGGCTTACGAACAGCTCAAGGCTTCCGGTGTTGAGCGGCCAACCCATATCTTTGTTCAGGCCGGTGTAGGTTCTCTGGCGGGTGCAGTACAGGGCTTCTTTGCCAATATGTACCCCGAAAACTGCCCCACCACCGTTGTTATGGAAGCTGAAATCGCAGCCTGCCTGTATAAATCGGCGGCTGAGCAGGATGGTAAGATCCGTTTTGCAGAGGGCGATTTGCAAACCATTATGGCTGGTCTTGCTTGTGGCGAGCCGAACACCATCTCGTGGGATATTCTGAAAAACCACAGCAGCTTCTTTGTCTCCTGCCCCGATTGGGTAGCGGCAAAAGGAATGAGAATGCTGGGCGCACCGATGAAGGGCGACCCGCAGGTGGTTTCCGGAGAATCCGGCGCAGTTGCAATGGGTCTCATCGCAACACTTATGGAAAGCGATGAATATAAGGACCTTCGTGAAGCGTTGAAGCTTGACGAGAACTCCAAGATTTTGATGTTCTCCACCGAAGGAGATACCGACCCCGAAAGTTACCGCAATATCGTTTGGAACGGTTCTCACGCGTCATACGTTGAGAAGTAAGGCAACCGTAACACTTTATAGAGTAAACAGATATAAGATAAATTAAAAACAGGAAAGGGAGATTTTATCATGGATTTTAACAAAATCAAAGAAGCTGCCCAGGGCTACGAAGCTGCAATGACTAAATTTCTGCGCGACCTCGTTGCGATTCCCGGCGAAAGCTGCGGAGAAGAGGGTGTCATCAAAAGAATTGAAAAAGAGATGAACGACCTCGGTTTTGATAAAGTTGTAATCGACCCCATGGGCAATATCCTCGGTTATATGGGTAAAGGCGAAACCTTGATTGGCTACGATGCTCATATTGATACAGTCGGTGTTGGCAATATGGCTAACTGGACCTTTGACCCTTATGAGGGCTTTGAGACAGATACCGAAATTGGCGGACGCGGAACCTCCGATCAGCTTGGTGGTATTGTTTCGGGCGTATACGGCGCAAAAATCATGAAAGATCTCGACCTTCTCAGTGATAAATACACCGTTGTTGTGACCGGTACCGTGCAGGAAGAAGATTGTGACGGTCTTTGCTGGCAGTACATCATCAATGAAGATAAAGTGAAACCTGAGTTTGTTGTTATCACCGAGCCGACCGACGGCAACATTTACCGTGGCCAGCGCGGACGTATGGAAATCCGTGTTGATGTCAAGGGTGTATCCTGCCATGGTTCTGCACCGGAGCGCGGTGACAATGCCATCTACAAAATGGCAGACATTCTGCAAGAGGTTCGCGAGCTGAACAATCACCTGCACTATGATCCGTTCCTCGGCAAAGGCACCGTTACCACTTCTGAGATTTTCTATACATCGCCTTCCCGTTGTGCAGTTGCAGATTCCTGCGCAGTTTCTCTTGACCGCCGCCTGACTGACGGCGAGACCTATGAGATGGCTCTTGAGGAAGTTCGCAACCTGCCCTCCTGCAAGAAATACGGTGCAGAGGTTAGCATGTACACCTACGAGCGTCCGTCGTGGACAGGGCTTGTTTACCCCACCGATTGCTATTTCCCCACATGGGTTATTCCTGAGGATCATGCTGCTACACAGGCAATGGTTGAGGCATATAAGGGCATGTACGGCGAGCCGAAAGTAGACAAATGGACCTTCTCCACCAACGGTGTGTCCATCATGGGTCGTTACGGCATTCCTTGCATCGGTTTTGGTCCGGGTAAAGAGGCTCAGGCGCATGCTCCCAACGAGAAAACCTGGAAAGAAGACCTCGTTCGCTGCGCAGCAGTTTACGCTGCAATGCCCACCATCTACTGCAAAAAATAAGAATAGACGCTACCCCCTTGCTTGACGTGTACTTCTGTGAAAGTGCACCGTCAAGTTGGGCGGCTGAAATTTTTAAGTTTCACAGCCCGCATAGTTATGCGGTTGATACTAAAATATAAAGGAGACATACACAATGAGCGGACTGAATAAATACATCGAAACCCTCAACAAGCTTAATTTCTCGAACATGTATGAGAACGATTTCCTCCTAACCTGGGAAAAATCAAATGACGAGCTGGAAGCTGTTTTTACTGTAGCTGACGCACTGCGTCACCTGCGCGAGAACAATATTTCCACCAAAATTTTTGATAGTGGTCTGGGCATTTCGCTGTTCCGCGATAACTCCACCAGAACTCGCTTCAGCTTTGCTTCCGCTTGCAACCTGCTGGGTCTTGAGGTTCAGGATCTGGATGAGGGGAAATCACAGATCGCCCATGGCGAGACGGTTCGTGAAACCGCAAACATGGTTTCTTTTATGGCTGACGTAATCGGTATCCGTGACGATATGTACATCGGCAAGGGCAACACCTACATGCGTGAAGTTTCCGAAGCAGTGCAGGACGGCAACAAAGACGGCGTTCTCGAGCAGAGACCGACTCTTGTAAACCTGCAGTGTGATATCGACCATCCCACACAGGCAATGGCAGATGCTCTACACCTCATCCACCATTTTGGCGGCGTTGAGAACATGAAGGGCAAAAAGATTGCTATGACTTGGGCATATTCTCCTTCTTACGGCAAACCTTTGTCTGTTCCTCAGGGTATCATCGGTTTGATGACACGCTTTGGCATGGATGTTGTTCTCGCTCATCCCGAGGGCTACGAGGTAATGCCTGAGGTTGAAGAGGTTGCGAAGAAAAACGCAGCAGCTTCCGGCGGTAGCTTTACAAAGGTAAACAGCATGGCAGAAGCATTTAAAGATGCTGACGTTGTTTATCCCAAGAGCTGGGCTCCTTTTGCAGCAATGGAGAAACGCACCAACCTTTATGGTGATGGCGACTTTGACGGCATCAAGGTTCTTGAAAAAGAGCTGCTTGCTCAAAACGCACAGCATAAGGATTGGGAGTGCACCGAAGAGCTGATGAAAACCACGAAAGACGGCGAAGCTCTTTACCTGCATTGCCTGCCTGCCGATATTTCCGGTGTTAGCTGCAAAGAGGGCGAGGTTGCTGCAACTGTATTCGACCGTTACCGCACACCGCTTTACAAAGAAGCTTCCTTTAAGCCTTACATCATTGCCGCTATGATTTTCCTGTCCAAAGTAAAAGATCCTCAGAAGACACTGGCTGCTCTTGAGGCTCGCGGCATGGAGCGCTGGCTGCAGAAATAAGCCTGCTCGCTTGAACCATTAAGTTCTTTATGGCTCACCTGCATGAACCCTAATTCTGTGTAGGTGAGCCTTGCCATTTCTATAGATTGCTAAATTTACCAAAAACACATCGAGAGAGGTAAAGATTATGGGCAAAAAGATAGTCATCGCACTGGGCGGTAATGCTCTTGGCAATAACCTTCCCGAGCAGATGGTTGCCGTCAAAGAAACCTCCAAAGCAATTGCAGACCTGATTGAAGAAGGGCATCAAGTTGTCATTTCACATGGCAACGGTCCTCAGGTTGGCATGATTCAAAATGCTATGGCAGAGTTCAGCCGTGTTCACGACCAGCCCCTTGCTCCGCTTTCTGTTTGCGTTGCAATGAGCCAGGGCTATATAGGTTACGATTTACAAAATGCGCTGCGCGAAGAATTGCTCGACCGTGGCATTAACAAAGCGGTTTCTACTGTACTGACGCAGGTTGCGGTAGACCCCGACGACAAAGCCTTTGATAACCCCACCAAGCCAATTGGCGCCTTCATGACCAAGGAAGAAGCCGACAAACTGGTAGAAGAAAAAGGCTGCAAAGTAATTGAAGATGCGGGGCGCGGATATCGTCGCGTAGTTGCATCGCCCAAACCACAGGAAATCGTGGAGCTTAACATCATCAAGGCACTGATCGATGCAGATCAGATTGTCATTGCGGGCGGCGGCGGCGGAATTCCTGTTATCAAGCAGGGGAATCACCTCAAGGGTGTTCCCGCGGTTATTGATAAGGATTTTGCAAGTGCAAAGCTTGCCGAGCAGATAGATGCCGATTGCCTCATCATTCTTACAGCGGTTGAAAAGGTTGCCATCAATTTTGGCAAACCCGAACAGAAGTGGCTGTCTGAAATCACCCCCAATGAGGCGAAACAGTATATGGAAGAAGAGCATTTTGCGCCCGGTTCTATGCTGCCTAAGGTGCAGGCTGCCGTTCAGTTTGCCGAGAGCAAGCAAGACCGCTATGCACTAATCACTTTGCTTGAAAAAGCAAAAGACGGCATTGCCGGAAAAACCGGTACCATCATCAAATAACCTTACATTGCTATACTTCTATCTCCGATAAACCATAGATACCAAAGCCAAAAAGCCATCCGATATTGACCGTCGGATGGCTTTTTGGGTTAAATTAAGATTTACAGCAAAGACAGAATTCCTACCTTACCTACACGTTTCGACAAATTCAGCCGGGTGCTGAATGATGCTTGCGGTTTCTTCCACCGAATAACCCTCGGCAAGATAGCGTTTGGCAATAACCGCCATCGACTCCCCAATTTCTATCATATGTTGGTCCGGGTCGTAGATGCGCACCACACGCTGCTGCCACTCATGCTTTTTGGGTGGATGAACATACTCCACATCTTTGTAATGATTTAACTTTTGTAAAAAAGAGTCAAAATCATCCACCTCATAATAGAGCTCCATATTGTTTGATCTCTTGATAACAGATTCATTCGGCAAATCCGTAAGCCAAGCAAAATCCTCCTGAATTGCAAAGCCGCCGCTGAACGTGACATTTCGTCCCAAATCGAAAACCACCTTTTCATTAAAAAGCTGCTCGTAAAAACGTTTGGAAACCTCCACGCTTTTCACCGCCAGCAATACCAATTTGAACTGCATCTTGGTACCTCCCATTTTATGAATTGGTTTTATTATAGCGCGATGCAATTTGCATTGCCAGTAAAAAAACGGACAACATTAAAAATAGTAAATTATTTGGATCGTTAGTAATACTAATAATTACAATTTCACAACAATTCCAAAAACAGCTCTTGTATTTTTATGTAATTTGTGTATGATTATAGAATTAGTCTATAGGTATAGCACTTTATAAAAAAAAATAGTATGATAGTTTTATGAGGTGATAGGGATGTCGAACAGCAGAAAGGTTTATCTCGATAACGCGAGCACAACCTTCCCCAAAGCCCCCGGTGTGGCGCAGCGTGTGAGCGAATTTATCGAGCAGATTGGCTGCAACGTAGGTCGCGGCGAGTACGAAGATGCCTACAGTGCAGCAGAGGTTGTACTCGATACGCGCGAACGATTATGCGCCTTGTTTGGTTTGGATGAGCCTCGTAACGTCATCTTTACTCAGAATGTAACAGCCGCCCTAAATATGGTTTTAAAAGGCTTTTTCAAAGAGGGTGACCATCTGCTTGTTTCTGCAATGGAACACAACGCGGTAATGCGCCCCGTCACACAGCTCTTGGACGATGGGGTCACCTTTGACCGTATTCCATGCAGCCGAGACGGCGAGCTGCTTTTTGACGAGATGGAACCACTGCTTCGCCCTAGCACCAAGGCCATTGTAATGACGCATGCCTCCAACATCTGCGGTACGCTGCTGCCGATTGAGCAAGTGGGCAAGTTTTGCCGGCAGCATGGGCTGTGGCTTATTGTCGACTGCGCCCAAACAGGGGGCGTTTACCCCATCAATATGAAGTCGATGCAGATTGACGCGCTGTGCTTTACGGGCCACAAAGGTCTGCTCGCACCGCAGGGCATCGGTGGCTTTCTTATTACCGATGCTTTTGCCAAGGAGTTGACCCCATTGCTTTCGGGCGGCACCGGCAGCTTTTCAAACCTTGAAACTCTGCCTACACTGCTACCCGACCGTTTTGAGGCGGGTACACCAAATTTGCCGGGAATTTATGGGCTCAACACCTCGCTGCAATACCTTGAAAGCTATGGTATTGAACGTATTCAGGCAGAGGAGCAGGCGCTGACACAACGCATGTCAAATGGACTTGCTGGAATAAATGACTTGCGTGTTGTGGGAGTTACTGACGTTACAAAAAAGTCGGCGATTGTGTCGCTCGATTTTCTCGGGCGTGACAACGCCGAGGTTGCCTACCGCCTTGACAGCGAGTACGGTATTATGGCGCGCTGCGGGCTGCACTGTGCACCCAATGCGCACAAAACACTCGGCACTTATCCACAGGGGACGGTGCGTTTCTCCTTTAGCCATTTTAACACTGCTGCTCAAATTGACTACGCAGTGGAGTGTATTCACAAGATTCTTTCCGATTAATTCGAGAGGAGCATTTCTGCATGACATCAAACCCGCTGTTGCGCCAAATTCCAAAAGTGGACGAGCTGCTGCACCAGCCTGTGCTTTCGCAGGCAGATTGCCCTTATACCGTACTTTTGCAGGCAATCCGTGCCGAGCTTGACTGCCTTCGCTCTGGGCTTGCAGCGGGGGAGTACAACGAGCTTCCGCCAACGGAGCACCTTTGTGAATCGATATTGATGCGGGTAAAACATCTGAATACGATGAGCCTGCGCCGTGTTATTAATGCTACGGGCGTTATTCTGCATACCAACCTGGGGCGGGCACCGCTGAGCAAAGCCGCTTTGCAGGCAGTGTGTGATGCCGCTTGCAGCTATTCTACATTGGAATACGATACGGAAAATGGCACGCGCGGCAGCAGAGGAGACCACATTGAGGGGCTGCTTTGCGAGCTTACCGGCGCACAGGCGGCGATGGCAGTAAACAACAATGCGGCGGCAATTTTATTGGCGCTTTCTACACTGTCGCGCGATGGTGAAATTATTGTGTCGCGCGGCGAGCTTGTCGAAATTGGCGACAGCTTTCGCGTCCCCGATATTATGCAGCAAAGCGGCGGGCATTTGGTCGAGGTGGGTGCCACCAACAAAACGCATCTGCGCGACTACGAAAATGCAATTACAGAAAACACTGCGGTGCTTTTAAAGGTGCATACCAGCAATTATAAAATTGTCGGTTTTGCAGGTGATGTTCCCCTCTGCGAGCTTTCTAAGCTCGGCAAAGCGCGGCATATCCCTACCGTTTATGACCTTGGCAGCGGAGCTTTGCTCGACGAACAGGCATACCCTTTTACAGGTGAGCCCACGGTACCGCAGGCGCTTCGCGATGGTGCGGATGTGGTAACATTCAGCGGTGATAAGCTGCTCGGCGGCCCGCAGGCAGGCATTATTCTGGGTTCGGTAGAGTGTATCTCCCGTATGAAGCGCAACCCGCTTGCACGTGCGCTGCGGCTGGATAAGCTTTCGCTTGCAGCGCTGGAAGCTACGTTGCGTTTGTATCGTGAGCCCTCTCGGGCAAGGGAAGAAATCCCCACTTTGCGCATGCTTTGCACCGACATTGATGCACTAAATCAAAAGGCGCAGCAGCTATGCAAAAGCATTTTGGAGCACCAGCCGTGTTGTACCGCACAGGTGATACAGCAGCAGCGGCAGACGGGCGGGGGCAGTGTACCCGCACAGAGCTTACCCGCAGCGGCAGTAGCGATAGCACCGCATCGAATTACCGTAACAGAACTTGAACAGCGTTTGCGCGCCCTTGAGGTGCCCATTATCGCCCGTATTTCAGAGAACCGCCTGCTGCTCGATGTATCCACCATCAGCGGGGAGGATTTTGATGCGGTGGTGCGGGGGGTGACAGGTGCGCTGTGAAACAGATTATCATTGGCACTGCGGGGCATGTCGATCACGGTAAAACCTGCCTAATTCGTGCACTCACCGGTATGGATACCGACCGCCTCGCGGAGGAAAAGCGCCGTGGAATTACGGTTGATCTCGGTTTTGCGCATATGACGCTGCCCGATGGAACACAGGCAGGTATTATGGATGTGCCGGGGCATGAACGCTTTATTAAAAACATGCTGGCAGGTGCCGGCTGCATCGACCTTGTGCTGATGACGGTGGCCGCCGATGAAGGTGTTAAGCCTCAAACCGCCGAACATCTTGAGATATTATCTCTGCTTGGCATTAGGCATGGCATCGTAGTGCTCACAAAGGCAGACCTTGTCGATGCCGAAGGGCTTGCCCTTGCAAAGCAGGAGGTTGCGGAGCGTTTCGCGGGCAGCTTTCTCGCCGAGGCACCGGTGCTTGCGGTTTCGTCACAGACCGGTGCCGGTATTAACGCTTTGCGCACGGCAATCACGGTACTGGCCGCAGAGATACCCCCAAGAGGCAGAGTGCAGCCGTTTCGCCTGTCGATCGACCGTGTATTTACCTTAGATGGTTTTGGAACAGTTGCAACCGGCGTTGTTACCGAGGGAGTGATCTCGGTTGGAGACAGCGTCAGTATTTACCCCGATGGCGGAACTGCCAGAGTGCGCGGGCTGCAAAGCTACGGCAATCCGATGGAGAAAGTTATGGTGGGGCAGCGTGCGGCAATCAACTTGGCAGGGGTAAAAAAACAGGAGCTGCAGCGCGGGGATGTACTTGCCGAAATAGATTCTTTAAATCCTACAATGCTCTTAGATGTAAAGCTAATTACCTTGCCAAGCTTTGAAAGGGCTATTCTCAATAACCAGCGTGTTCATCTTTTTATCGGCACGGTGGTGGTACTGTGCCGTATCGTGCTGTTTGGTATAAGCGAGCTGAAACCGGGTGAAAACGGCTATGCGCAGCTCCGCTTGGAAAGCCCGGTTGCGGTCAAAAACGGTGACCGCTTTGTGGTGCGTTTTTATTCTCCGCTGCAAACAATCGGCGGTGGGGTAGTGCTAAGCGCAAACCCACAGCGCCACAAGCGCGGCGACGCTGCTGTGCTGCAGGCTCTTCGCATTGCCGATACTGGCACCCCGCGCGAGCAAATAATGCAGTTGTTAAGCGCATTACCCGGAAATTTGCAAACGCGGGAACAAATACGATTGCAGTTGCCAACGCTAACAAAAGAGCAGTTTGAAAGGGAGCTGCAGATGCTGCTGCAAAACGGAAAAGTAATTGAGACCGATTCCAAATTACTTGTATTCACAGCCTATCTGCAAAAACTATCGCAAAGGGCACAGGAGCTTCTTGTGGATTACCACAAGCGCAATCCGTTGGAAAAAGGTATGTTCAGGCAAGAGCTGCGAGTGTCGCTGTTCGGGCAAAACCCGTCAGCGATGTCAGACCAAATTTTATCGCTGCTTGAAAAGCGAAATACCTTTACAGCTGTTTCTCAATCGGTCGCGCTACCAACCTTTTGCCGTGAGCAAACTCCGCTTTATCTCAGGTTAAGAGAGCATCTCATCCACTTTTACAATAAACAGGGTTTTGTACCGTCTTCACTTAAGCCAACCGAAGTAGACGAATGCGAAAACCTGCTGCGCGTCGCCCGCCTGCTTGTGCAAAGCGGCGAACTCATCGAATTGTCGGCGGGCTGTTACCTGGCCGCAGTACACTACCATGCGGCAGTCAATCATCTCAAACGGCATCTTACGCAAAACAGCAGCATTACACTTGCACAATACCGCGATTTACTTGGCATTTCACGAAAGCCTGCGCAGCAGCTGCTCGAATATTTTGATGCAACAGGCATTACGCAAAAAATAGGGGACGAGCGCACACTGAAATAGTGTAAAAACGGGGAGTCTGCAAAGACCCCCCTTTATATGGGGGTAGATGGGTGCTGGTGTGCCTTGCAGTCTTCAAAACTGTTGCGGGTAGTCAAACTGCCCGGGTGGGTTCGATTCCCACATACTCCCGCCAAAAATAACATAACAAAAACCGTATGAACAGCTCGAAATGCTATTTTAATGCGGTTTTTTGCTGTTTAAAGTAAAACTTAAAAATATATTAAAATACTCAAAACACGCAACTGAATACACAATAAATACACAGTGAACATTCAAAAATAAAGATCCCCCAGCATAGTGGACTATCCTCGGAATCGCACTTCTACCACCGTTCCCCCCTCGTTGCGGTTGGCAACAGAAACCGTAGCCTTGTGCAAATCAAAAATCTCCTTTGCAATCGACAAACCCAAACCAGCCCCGGCTATTTTGCGCGACCGTGATTTATCTGCGCGGTAAAACGGTTCAAAAATATTTTTTATATCGTCTGCTGGTATGCCAATTCCAGTATCGGAAATGCGAATAATGGTTTCAGCTCCCGAACAGCAAGAGGCAATGGTGATAGAGCCATCCTTTTCGGTGTACTTATATGCGTTTTCAATTAGATTAAAAAAGGCGCGATAGAGCAGCAACTGGTTTCCTGTTAAAACATCTGTCTGCAAATCATATGTCAAGGATATATTTTTTTCGTAATAACATGGTTTGATTTCTTCTTCAATTTCGTGCAGCATTTGAGAAATACTTACAGGTTCGAAAGTAACCTCTGAAACGGGTCTTCCGAGCATCAGAAGGCCATCCAATACATTGGATAAACGGCGGACACTTTGCAAGGTAATATCCAAATTTTCACGATATTCTTCTGCCGTTGTATGGTCGCTGAGCTTTAGAACTTGTGCGCTTGTCATAATCGTCGCCAGCGGTGTTTTCAGCTCATGTGCTGCATTTGCGGAAAATCGCTTTTCTTTCTCGAAATCTCGCTCTAATCGCTCAAATAATTCGTTGAAGGAACGTGATAAATTTTCGATTTCATCTTTGGTCTGCGGGATGCTGAGCCGTTTGGATAGGCTCTTTCCGTCCATTGTTTCAATTTCTTCATTAAGCTCAGAAATCGGCTGCATAGCGCGACCGGCCAAGTAATAAGCAGCAATCATACTTCCGGCTATGACAAGAGCCAAATAGAGATAACTGAACAATGAAAACGACTGTCGGGCATTTTCGACATCCAGATTAAGTTCCGGCACATAATGGATGCCTCCAGGTAAATTGCGAGGGTCATCAGCAAAAGGAATTTCGAGGCTACCTTTACCATTTGAGTCAGATTCACCTATATAAGCGGATGAGTATATGATTGGTGTAACAAAGTTGTCCGTCATATTATAAATAGAAAGAAATGTTAACAAGACAGAGGCAACTAATACAAGGATGCCCATCAGAATTGTAATGCGCCAGCGCAAAGAAATTTTACTCATTTACATGGTCTCCTTTAATGGTATAGCCTTGCCCGCGCACATTACAAATGATGTCCGCTTCACCCAACTTCTTTTTCAACGAGTGCAGTTGGAACTTGAGTGCGTTTGAAAAGAGATCTGCCTCGCTGTCCCATACATGTTCAATCAATTCACTCTGCGGAATTACTCTGCCCTGATTCAACATCAGGTACTCTAAAATTGAATATTCCTTATTGGTCAAAGGAAGCGGGGATTTATCTAACGTCACTGCCTTTGCAAGTACATCAATGGTGACGCCGCCAATAGAAAGCACAGATGGCGTCTGTGAAAATGTTCGTCGTATCAGATTATGAATACGGGCAACCAGTTCTTCGAAATCAAAGGGCTTGATTAGATAATCGTTCGCGCCTTCATTCAATCCCAATACGCGATCATTGGTGTCGCTTCGCGCCGACAAAATCAATATTTTCATTTCAAAGTCACTTTCCCGTATCTGGCGTAGCACCTCTATCCCATCGATAATGGGAAGATTCAAATCAAGGATGATAAGGTCATATGCGTTGACTTCATAGGAATACAAAGCCGCTTCGCCATCATAGGCTTGATCGACTGCAAATCCTAATCTTTTCAACCCTTTAGCAATTGCGTTAGATAAAAGCTCTTCATCTTCAACCAACAATATTTTCATGCCGTCACACTCCTTCCTTTGTATTATAAGAATGACCCGGGGCTGTGTATTTATGTTACACAACCCCGGGAAAATTATCAATTTGAGTATGAGACGATTTGTTATTTAAGGGATATTGCGCCTTCGCCGCTCATAGAAATCTCAGCCTGATACTGCACCCCGTCGGGCAGATTGTCTTTGTCGATTTCGTCAAAGGAAAACCCGCCCTCAATGTCCATAGAAATCTCATCTTGAGCCTGCACACCATCAGGCAGATCGGTATTGCCAAATTCATTAAAGTTCAGCGCGCCTTCGCCGCTCATAGAAATCTCAGCCTGATACTGCACCCCGTCGGGCAGATTGGCTCTGTCGATTTCGTCAAAGGAAAACCCGCCCTCGCCGCTCATGGAAATTGTTTTCTGATACTGCGTACCATCGAGCGGAATGCCTTTTTGCGAACTTGTGGCAGAAGCTACTACGGAGGTACTGAGCACCAAAGCCACAACAGTGGCTCCTACAAATAATTTTTTGGGTAACATACAATTAGTCTCCTTTATGTTTTTATTTTTGTGGAACATTCTCCTGTCCACGCACTTATCGTAACATAGCAAAAGTAAGATTTCGGTTAGATTTTCAAGCAAAAGTCAAAGGTTCACTCCTTTTCATTACTAGAATATTTTGTATTCTTATGGTATCATATTTAAAGTAATACTAATGGTCGTATCTAAAATACTCAAAAAACACACAGAAGGCTTGTAATTCTGCATGATAAGCCAATTTAAATAGGGCTTGATTCCCACATACTCCCGCCAAAAACAGATGTTATTTCCTTAAAATCTGCTCAAACAAAAAAAGCCTACGGAAAGCTCCGCAGACTTTTTGCGACACATCATTCCACAATGATGCTGTGTTCTGTTTTATCCGTAACCTCGCCCACAATGCGCGCCCAAGGGGTACGTTGCTGCAGCTCGGCGAGCATCTCCCTCGCTTCTTTCGGCGCTACCGAAATAAGCAAGCCTCCCGCGGTCTGCGGGTCAGCCAGTATATCGCGCGTACTGCGTGCCACACCGTCATTTATCCTTACCTTTTCGTACAGGTAGTTCATATTGGTGTACGCGCCCGCTGGTATAATGCCCATCTCAGCAAGTGTAGCGGCGGTTGGCAGCACGGGAATTTCCTGGGAAAACAGCTTGATGCTGCGCTGTGAACCCTCTGCCATTTCAAAGGCATGCCCCAGCAGGCCAAAGCCGGTTACATCGGTACAGGCATGCGCATGGTAGCGCGTTACCACCTCGCAGGCGGCTTTGTTGAGCGTAGACATGTTCTCAATGGCCAGCTTGTAAGCATCGGCATCCGCCATGTCTGCTTTTGCCGCGGTAGTGAGAATACCAATGCCGAGGGGCTTGGTGAGAATCAGTAGGTCACCCGTTTGCGCACCGCTGTTTTTGAGTACCTTATCGGGGTGTGCAAACCCACTTACGCACAAGCCGTATTTTGGCTCGCTGTCTTCAATGGTATGCCCGCCCGCAATAATAGCGCCCGCTTCGCGCACTTTATCATAGCCGCCTGCCAAAATTGCCTGTACCGTTTCCTGTGGCAGACAGGAGGGGTAGCACAGCAGATTCATTGCAAGCGTAGGGGCAGCGCCCATAGCGTAAATGTCACTGAGTGCGTTGGTAGCGGCAATCTGTCCGTAGGTGTACGGGTCGTCTACAATCGGTGGGAAGAAGTCTACCGTCTGAATCAGTACGAGGTCATCGCTGATTTTATAAACACATGCATCATCGCTTGTGTCGAACCCGACAATCAAATTCGGGTCTGAGAATTTTGGTAAGTTGCACAAAACTTGTGCAAGGACACCCGGTCCGATCTTGGATGCTCAACCGGCGCTTTGGGTCATCTGCGTCAGACGCATATCTTTCAGTTCAGACATTTCATACCCTCCCATCTCTATCATTTGTATACTATCTTACCCCATTCTTATGTGAAAAACAAGAACACATTTGCGCGAAAGGACGTTATATATGGATTTAAAGCAACTTGAAGCTCTTGTGTGGGTGGCAAAGCTTGGCAGCTTTTCCAAAGCGGGCGAACAGCTGTTTTTAACACAGCCCACCATCAGTTCGCACATCAGCAGCCTTGAAAAGGAACTCGGTGTGCGTCTCATTGAGCGCACTACCAAGGCCGTTTATCCGTCAAAAGAGGGCACAAAGCTGCTGGCCTATGCCACCGAGATTTTACGCCTGCGCGATGAAGCCCTTGCCGCTCTTGCACAAGTTAGCAGCCATACGCCCAAGCTTTGTGAACTGTTTGGCATAGATACAACCCGCAAACGAGTAATTTCACTGGTGGGCGCGGGCGGAAAAACCACTTTTTTGTTTGCACTGGCGCATGAACTGGCAGGGCAGGGCAAGCGTGTGGCGGTTACCACCACCACACATATCTTTCGCCCCGATGTTCAGCAATGTACCCATGTGGTAACAGACGGTGATTTGAGAAAAATAGATATCGCTCTGAGCGAATCCAACCTGGTAACGGTTGGCGCATCTGCTGAAAACGATAAGCTGGCAATGCCTGCCGCCGAGCTGCTGCGCTACCTGCAGAACACGGCAGATTTTCTGCTGATTGAAGCGGATGGTTCACGCTGCTTGCCCATCAAGGTACCAAATGACCGTGAACCGGTCATTTACTCCGGTACCGATCAAATCATTGCGGTAGGCGGGCTTTCGTGCCTCGGCAAACCAATTGGACAAGTCTGCCACCGTGCGCCCATCGCCCAGCAGCTATTAAATGTAACAGATACCCATCTGATTAACGCACAAGATATGGCAAGGCTGCTTTACCACTCCTACGGGCACTTTGGCAGCCAGCTGACGGTTGCGCTCAATCAGGCGGATAACGGATTTTTGCGGGGGCAGGCAGGTACCATCGCGGGTCTGCTGATGCAATCGGGAGTTCAGCGTGTTGCGGTTACGTCGTTTTTATCCAAGCAATTTGAATATTATTCTCAAAAAAGGAGTGCTGCAAAATGCTGATATTGATTAAAGGTGCGGGCGATTTGGCAACCGGCGTGGGATGCAGGCTTAAAATGTGTGGCTTTGATGTGGTGATGACCGAAACGGCACAACCAACCACGGTAAGGCGAACCGTCGCGTTTTCGCGCGCGGTTTACGAACAAACTGCCGAGGTGGAGGGCATTCCCGCCCGCCTGTGTGCGAATTTGGATGAGATTAGAGATACGCTGCACAAAAAAGAGGTCGCTGTCATCGTCGACCCAAATGCAAACATTGCGAAAGCACTACAACCTGATGCAATCATTGATGCGATTATCGCGAAAAAAAACCTCGGCACTTGTATTACAGATGCCCCTGTCGTTGTAGCGCTCGGCCCCGGATTTACCGCGGGTGTCGACTGCCATGCAGTTGTCGAAACCAAGCGCGGGCATAATCTCGGGCGTGTACTTTACAGCGGCAATGCAGCTGAAAACACCGGTATCCCCGGTAACATCGGCGGCTTTACCAGCGAACGCATTTTACGTGCATGCTGTGACGGAAGCTTTACTCCGGTTGCCGATATCGGTGATTTTGTAAAAGCGGGTGATATCGTCGCCACTGTGGATTCGAAACCTGTGCTCACCAATATTGACGGCATTGTACGCGGTATGCTGCCACCCAACACCCCTGTGTTTGCGGGTATGAAAAGCGGGGACGTTGATCCGCGTGGTATTTACGAATATTGTTTTACTGTTTCCGATAAGGCACGTGCCATTGCTGGCGGTGCGCTTGAAGCTGTACTCCATTTTATTAACGAGGTGAAAGATTGTGAACAATAGGAATTTTTACAAAAAGCTAGCACACCATGTGCGCGAGGATGGCGACGTGCGGTTGTATACCGCGCTTTCGGGCGAGCATGCAGGGCAAAAAGCACTGTATGCCGGAAATACCACGCTTGTACAAAACGAAGCATTGTACGATTTTTGGCAGTCTGCTGCATCAGATAGCCAACTTGCAGACGCACCCTGTACCGCCAAAATCAATGGAACAGAAGTACTTGCCGAAAACCTAGTGCGCCGCCCAAGGCTCGTCATCTGTGGAGGTGGGCATATCTCGCTGAGCCTTTCACAAATCGGAGTAATGCTCGACTTTGAGGTCACCGTCATAGACGACCGTGAGGAGTTTGCCAACCGAGAGCGTTTCCCCACCGTGCAAAACGTGATTTGTGCCGACTATGAGAAGGCCTTTGCACAACTCGACAGCAACTCAAACACCTATTATGTCATTGTCACCCGCGGGCATTCAGCCGACCGCGAGTGCCTTCAGGCGGCTTTGCACTGCCCGCATGCCTATATTGGTATGATTGGCAGCAAGCCAAAAGTTGCTGTGGTTATGAAGCAGATGAAAGAGGATGGGTACTCTGAAGAGCAGCTGGCACAGGTTTATGCCCCCATCGGGTTGAAAATTGGTGCGCAAACCCCCGCCGAAATTGCCGTTTGCATTGCAGCGGAGCTGATTCAGGTGCGCCGCTCGGGTTTTGCCGAAGGATGTATGGAGGACAGCATGCTCGATTGCCTCGACAACATCAGCTACCCCGTGGTGATGGCGACCATCATCACCAAAAAAGGCTCTGCGCCCCGCAGCACAGGTGCAAAAATGCTGTTGGATGCACAAGGTAAAATTCTCAGCGGAAGCATTGGTGGTGGTGCAGGCGAGGGAAAGGTGTGCGCAATGGCGGGGGATGTTATCGAAAACGGTAAACCGCAGATATGCACCTGCAACATGACCAATACCGATGCTAAGCAGGCAGGTATGGTGTGCGGCGGTACCATCACAGTTTTAATGGAACCGATTGTTTTTGAGCAGTAATTCTCATGAAGACAAACCACACGCTACAAGCAAAGGCTTGAGGTGCTAAAGAGCTTGGAATAACAGCAAAAAGGAATCCCCGTACAGGGGATTCCTTTTTACATAAATTCTATTCAGCCAGAGCGTTTTCGCTAGCCCGGAACAAACTGCTCCTTTTTCACATCGTAAATGCCGCGCGTGGTCAGCCGCAGTTCGGGAATCACCGGCAGTGCCGTAAATGAAAGTGTAATGAATGGATCGATGTTGGGGTTTACCCCCATATTGTGTGCCAACTCCACCATGCTGTGCAGTGTACTGTTTACCTGCTCAAAACCGGTGTCACACATCAGCCCCATTACAGGCAGGGGGAGTGAAGCAATCACTTGCCCGCCGCCCGCAATCGCATAACCGCCCTGCGTACGCATCAGTTCGCGTACCGCAAGCAGCATATCGGTGTCATTGTCACCCGCTACAATAATGTTGTGACAGTCGTGCGACACACTCGAAGCAATGGCGCCGCCGGCAATACCGAAGCCCTTCACGGCCCCCACACCAATATGCCCCGTTGCTTTATGACGCTCTATCACCGCAATTTTGTTGTACTCGGTGTTGGGCATGAAGATGCCGTCTTTTTGCGGCAGCACCGCATCGATGCGCTTTGTCAGTATCTGCCCATCGATCAGCCCAATGACAGGGAACGGCTCGCCATCAGTCCTAAGAGTAAAACTATTCTCACGAAGCACACCTACATGCACACTCTCGCGAATGGCGCCACTGCAGGGCAGAACCCGAGCTTTTGCAGATTTGCAGCCTTCGCTTACTACCATTCCCTTGTGATAGACGCATGCAATTTTCATCTGCTCCAAATCATCCAGCACCACAATATCCGCCTGATATCCCGGTGCAATTGCACCGATACCGTCCAGATGATAGCATTTTGCGGCGTTGATGCTCGCCATCTGAACCGCATGTACGGGGGAAATACCCAATGCTATCGCTTTTTTAACACAATGGCTGATGTGCCCCTCGCGCCGTATTTCTTCTATGTGTTTATCGTCGGTGCAAAAGCAAAACCCGTTGGTATCAATGTTGTGCTCCACAAGCCCCCGCACAATCGCCTCCAAGTTTTTTGCCGCTGTTCCCTCACGGATAAGAATCTGCATTCCGTTGCGGCGCTCTTTCATGGCGTATTCAAAGTCGCAGCATTCATGATCGGTTGCAATGCCTGCCAGCGTATAGGCAGCAAGATCATAGTCCTGCAAAAATGGGGCATGCCCGTCTAGCTTCTTGTGGCGGAACAGCTCCAGCTTATCATACATCGCTTTGTCTGCGTTTACCACGCCACGGTAATCCATCACTTCGCCAAGCCCCAATATGCGGGGGTGGTGCGCATATTGTTTCATCTCATCGGCGGTCAGCTTGCAGCCGTTGTCTTCAAACGCGGCGGATGGTACGCAGGACGGCATCATCACAAACACATTTGCGGGAACCTGCTCAGTTTGGTTTAATATGTAGTCAATGCCCTCCAATCCGCAGACATTAGCGCTTTCGTGAGGGTCTGCTATGTAGGTCGTAGTACCAAACGCAACGGCATTGGCAATCAGCTCAGGTGGTGCTACCAGCGTGGATTCAAAATGCAGATGCGAATCAACAAAACCGGGGCAAAGGGTCTTGCCAGTCATATCCTGCTCCAGTATCCCATCGTAGCGGCCAACGCCAACAATCATTCCGTCCGAGATAGCAACGTCCGCTAGGATGATTTCACCTGAAAAAACGTTTACCACATTGGCGTTTTTGAGCACCAGTTCAGCCTTTTGTTTTCCCAGTGCTGTTTGAGTCATCTTTGCAAATTGCTCATATTTCATATCACAACCTCCTTTAAACTGTATATATTATATATAAGTATTACTATATAGTATATTCCAATTATAAAGAAAATCAACCTATTTTTGGGTATTTTTAAAGAACCCCCCACCGTCTGAAAGAGACAGCGGGGGTTGGGAGTGCTCATCATTATTGCTTCGAGTCCAGTTTGATACCTTTCGTAAAATCGACGGGAACCGTGAAAACAATGCCGGTGTCGGGCTTGGAGAGATCTCCAACCACCAACTCAATTGCATTTAGGGCAATTTCAACCTGCTCCTCGGGCAGCACCGCAAACAGGGTTCTGCTCTCCACACGGTCGGGGTTCAGAATTGCACGCAGCGAGCCAAGAAACGAGCTGCCGCACTCTGAAAGAGTGTGTGCCATGCCGTTGCTGTTTAATATGGTTGCACCATTGATACCGTCGTGTGAAAAGCGTTCCAGCAGGGGCTCCAAAGCCTCTACCTTGTTTAAAACGAAAACCAAAAGCTTCATTAATCTGACCTCCTCGATGGCTGTAGTGGCTACAGCTTATTTTCGTGTGGATTTATGATAATCTATTGTATCACTTTTAGCGGAAGTGAACAATGTGCAATGGTTGCAAACATGCTTTTATTAAAACAAATTTTTGCTGGGTTCCTGTTTTTGCCCTTGAACAAGCCAATTTGGTGTGATAAAATGTATCAGTATGAATTCTTTACATGAGAGGACGATTTTAGATGTCTGGACATTCCAAATGGAGTACCATCAAGCGTAAAAAAGAAAAGACAGATGGTGCCCGTGCCAAGATCTTTACCAAAATAGGCAGAGAAATTGCGGTAGCAGTAAAAGAAAGCGGTGCCGACCCAAACAACAACAGCAAGCTTTATGACCTTATTGCAAAAGCGAAAGCGAACAATGTTCCGAACGATAATATAGAGCGCGCAATTAAAAAAGCAAGCAGCGATGGCGACAAAAATAATTACGTCGATATGGTGTATGAGGGTTATGGCCCCTGCGGCGTGGCGGTTATTGTTGAAGCACTTACCGATAACAAAAACCGTACAGCGGGTGACCTGCGTCATTACTTTGATAAATTTGGCGGCAACCTCGGGCAAAGCGGCTGTGTTTCTTTTATGTTTGAGCGCAAAGGTATTGTTGTGGTTGAGAACAACAAACTCACCGAGGATAAGGTGATGGAGGATTGCATGGATGTTGGTGCAAGCGACTTCAGCTTTGAAGACGATGTGGTTGAAATCTCCTGCGAGCCCAATGACGTTCACGCAGTAAACAAGGGATTAATCGAGAAAGGCTATAAGGTTTTGTCGGCAGACCCCGTAATGGTGCCTTCCACCTACACTGCCATTGAAGACCCAGACCTGCAGAACAAAATGTCTCTGCTGCTTGAGCACCTCGAGGATAACGACGATGTGCAGGAGGTCTTCCACAACTGGGAGATGCCGGAAGAACCTGACGAAGACTGATTGTAAAGCGTATCTGTTCTAAAATCACTTTTTAAGTATCAAGTTACGAGAAGTAGAGCACAATAAAAGCCTTTTTAACATTTGTAAACATGTTAAGGAGGCTCTTTATTTTTATTATGTGCAGATTTGATATGTTTTTTTAAACAAAAACCATCACCTAATTTAATTAGGTGATGGTTCTCAAAGACATTATTGACTTTTTGAGACTTCCTATCCAATGAACAATCGCTTACATACTGGCAGTATTATAAAATACTACGGTATGCTCGTTAATTCTCCAACTTCGGGACATCTCCTTTCAATAGTGTCTTTACTAATATATCCGAAAAGAAGCAATAATATTAGAGTTTAAAAATGGAAATTTTACTAAATTATAAAAAATCCTATATAAATGTCTGCTGAACAAATCAATCATCCTCAACATTTGCCCACTCCGGTATCTCCGTTGCAGCGTCTTTCTGCTGTTGCGTTTCTTCTGCAAGTTGATCCAGCGCCAATTCCTTTGGTGGGGCATAATCCATTGTGATTATGCGGGGATAGGGATAGTCAATATCGTTTCGATCAAGCATTTCTTTTACAGCGAGCCGCATACCACGCTCCACCTGCCACTGCTTCATAGAATGCACCTTGCAGATAACACCGATATCCACAGTGGAGCTGCCAAACGAGGTGATACCCTGCACAACGGGTGGCTCCTTGATCACATCTGTATTTTCACTCGCATAAAGCGTCACAGCGCGCTCAATCAATTGAATCATCTTGCGTGTATCTGCCTCATATGGGGTGGAAACAGTAATAGAAGCTACATTATCTCCACGAGAGTAGTTCACAACACGCGAGATCGTTCCGTTTGGAATAATGACCTGTTCACCTTTAAAGGTGCGCAGATAGGTGACGCGTACCGCAGTTGCTTCTACGGTACCCTCAAATTCTTCGGTTTTAATATAGTCTCCCACCGAGAACTGGTTCTCAAACATCATAAAAAATCCGGTGACAACATCTTTTACAAGGTTTTGCGCGCCAAAACCGATGGCCAAGCTGCCGATACCGGCTGTTACAACCAAGCCTTTCATGCTTTCGAAAAGATTAAACTGGCGCAGAATCAGTAAAAGGGCAATAAAATAAATCACATACCGCGCGGCACTGCGCAGCAGCGTCATCATCGTATCAATGCGTTTTCCTTGCTTCTCACTGCGGTGGTATTTTTGCTTTTGCATAGTCGATTTTGTACCAAGTGAAATAAGGTACAACGCCAGCTTTGCAAGCAGCAAAATAACAGCAACCACAATAACATTCCAGATCAGTTCGCCGGCATTGCCCCTAAAATACTCCACTAGTGTTTCTAATTTCATTAACAATTGCCCGCTGATGGTCGCCGGTGTTTCCAGCATATCATTTGAAATATTGGGTGTCATAGTTGCCCCTCCCGGATACTATAGCTTGATTTCAAGCTGCTGATAACCATGTCCATTGTAATAGTCCAGCAATGCGGTGAATTCGCCTGTCCATTCTAGACGATATTGCCCATGTGCAAACGGCTGGTAGCTGTCATCGGTACCCACTTTATAATCTAGTTTACGTTTGAAAATACCAAATTCGCGGCTGTAAACATCTGCCCAGCCGGAACTGATCAAGGCGCTTTTTTCACGAATGACCAATGTGTTGGTCTTTTGCGGAGATGTAAAATAATATTCCGCACAATCATTATTGATAAGCAACAGGGCTGCATTGCATACAATCAAGAGCCCGGTGAGGATATAAAGCACAGCACGGCGCTTTTGAATTAAAAACAGTGCTGAAATTAGCACAACAAAGTTAATCAGTGGCAGGGTTACTGTTCCTGCAATATACAGCCCTGCGGTAAGCTCCAACCCTGCCAGAGCTATGCGCAGGCTAAGGCTGCTCCAAAATAAAATCCGGGCAATTTTACGTGTGGCTGGGTGAGGTTTCTGTTTAATCAGTTTCATTGGTTACCACCTTTACAATAGGGCAAAGGCTGCATGGAATATCGCCCTTACAAAAAAGTATACCGCATCCACTACTCATCGTCAAATGAACCTTTTATGAATGGTCGATACACACCACTGGCAATTTTTATTAATTTGTGTTAAGATAATAGTATTATAAAAAAAGATGGTGCCATAATATGAGAAACAACCCCAAGCCCCCTGTATATTCTCAGGTAGCCTTTGATATTGCCACGAAAATCGCATCGGGCGAGCTTGCCGAGAATTCAAAATTTACCGGTCGTTCCCTGATGTCTACGGAGTATGGTGTCTCGCAGGAGACTATCCGCCGTGCCTTTAAACAACTTGCCGATATGGAAATTATCAGTGTACAGCAAAACATCGGCGCAACGGTACTCTCGCGAAAAAATGCAGTGGAATACATTGAAAAGTTTGAAACCGGAAAGGATATTCGTTCTCTGAAAGCCGAGCTGCGCGCTCTGCTTGATGAACGCGGCAAGGTTAACACGCGTATTATTGAGCTGGTGAATCAAATTACCGATCTTGGTGACCGCTTTAAAAGCAGCGACCCGCTGCGCAACTACGAGTTTGAAATTTTGCCGGGTTCCCATATCATTGGTAAAAGTGTGCGCGAATTGGAGTTTTGGCAAAATACAGAAGCCACCATTGTCGCCATTAAAAGTGAGGGTAAAATCAATCTTTCACCAGGGCCCAATGCTATATTTAAGCCTTATGACATACTGGTTGTGGCAGGGAAAGTCGATTCGGTGGATAAAGTAAAAGAATTAGTAAAATAAATAAGAACCTGCATTTTAAAAATGCAGGTTTTTCTTCTTGGATAGGAACAAACAGGGAGGAGATAATAAAAGAAAAAGGAGTGAATAAAATGGATGTGAAGCAGAAGATTATTGGGGAGTTGGATGACAGGATAAAACGTCTGGAAAAACACAGAACTACATCCACCAAGCCCACCGAAAATCAATACGATGAGCTAAATCAGGCATTGTCCCGCGTTATTGGTGCGTCGTTGTATCATGAATTAGAGGATATTAAAAGTTTTGTTGAAGGCCTTTCTTAATAAAGCTTGGAAAAGACTGTATTCGGCCGGATACAGTCTTTATCTATGTATTAAGCAAACATTCCAACAATCGAAGATTCATCGATGCTCTCATAATCCTTATAGGCTCCGTTTTTAGAAATTCCCTCAAAATGAAGAAATGGGGCGTTGACTACCATGTTGTCTACCGTACCGCTTACAATACGAAGTTCTACCAAGTCCATATTGTCGTTTTCTATTTCCAACAATTTTTCCTTTAACAAGCTTAGGCTCACAGTGATTCTTTTCAATTTTTAATACATCCTTTTATATAAATTTATTGCGCAACAATTGTTAGTTTAATAGAAGACTGCAAAAATTGCAATAGCGGGAAATGTCGAGAAATAAGAGACTTTGCCGAATGGATAATAATTGTAGGACTTCACAAAAAACAGAGCATCAAATTACATATTTTGTAGAATTTGGTTGAGAATAAGCAGATTGTGAAAACAAAAAAGCAAAGCTAAATAGCTTTGCCCTACGGTTTTAATAGGTTTTCAACGTACTTTTTCATTTCATCCACAGAATGAAATTCATGCGCATGCTCGCTTACGATTCGCTTTACGTCCTCCGGTAGATCTTCAAAATAGGAGGCAGCGGACATATCGCCACCAAAACCAAACGAAAACAAGCTGTGAATGTTATCGTGCATACAATCACCTCGGTATTAGTGTGTACGCAAAAGGGCGGTTTAATCAGCAGAGTCAATCTGTTTTTATGCTTACAAAAGCAAAAGCTGCATTTCACTGTTACTATCGGTGAAATGTAGCTTTTAATTTAGTAGAAAGGATAGTACTGTAATACGAATATTCGATTGGACAGACCTATAACCGTACGAATCGCTACCCAACAAATTGTATCAGTTCACTGTTAAACTTATCCCGTTCATCATAAAACAGCCCATGTCCGCTGTTCTCAAATGTTATAAGTTTCGAGTTTTTAATACCCAGATTCTGCGCAGTAGCCAAAGGATACGGTACCACTTGATCATGGATACCATGCATAATCAAGGTGGGAACGTGAATTTTTCCGAGGTCAGAAAACAGTTCTTCGACCAACCAAGCTTTCGAGATCGCAATGGTTGACCAGCTGGCAGCCTGCAGCCCTAATTGGAAAAACCAATCGGAGAAAGGCTGAGAAACCTTCTGATAAAAGAACATTTCACCAAAGTTATGCAGCATCAAAGGGCGGTCGGCATACGTAGACTGAATAATTGCCTGAATCGCTTCTTCTGTTTGCCCATAGGGGAAATACGGCCGCCTGATAAGGCTGGGTGCAGCTGCTGCGAACAGAGCAAGTTTGCATACCCCGTACCCTTTATACCGTGCCATATACCGAATTGCGACTGCACCGCCTGTAGAATGCCCCGAAAGGGTAATATCTCTTAGCCCTAGGGTCTCAATTACAATTTTTAAATCATCCGCTAGCCTGTCATAGGTATAACCTGTCAAGGGCTTATCTGAATTTCCGAATCCCCTCATGTCAAAGCCGATACAGCGGTAACCTAACGGAACAAGCTTATTGTATTGGTACTCAAACATTTTATAGTTTGCTGGCCATCCGTGAATAAATAAGATGGTCTTTCTGCCCCGTGGGTTAATATCATTTACATATATTTTTACATTCGGCTCTACCTTTATCCTGTATTCCACATCAGCACCCTCAATCAAATAATAATAGTAACATGATATTCGAACAGTTTGATAAAGTGTGCAAAAAACTATATAAAGTAAGTTAAAGATAGAAAAAGAACAAAAGACAAAGGGGAGAGACCGCGAAACAAGGTGTGGATAGAAAAACACTTGACAAAAAAACACGTATGTGGTATTACTACAAGTAGTAAGTAGTAAGTAGTAAGTAGTAAGTAGAGAGCATTTTTTTAGGGGGGAAACATCATGTGTAATTTAAAGCTGGCACAAAGTTTTTCTATGATTGCGCTAAACGCGCAGGATAGCCGCTATATGACAACAGTAAAGAAAATTTCTCTTCGTTGTATCGCGGCGGCGGTTATTTTAGAGATCTATCTAGATGGAGGATTCACGCAAACAGGGTATAACGCAACCTTGCAAAAAAGTGTATCCGAACAGTCTGACATTGCTCTATACCAGGAGACTGTTCTGAATGCTTTGGCTTACAAAAAAGGCAGCGTAAACGGCAACCTGAAATGGTGGCTAGCGAAAGCGTCCAAACTTTCCATGAGGAAACTAAAAAAACTAGAGCGCGCCATAGCAGACTTTTTAATGGGAGCAGACTTGTTGGAAGAAATTCCGAATCTTTTGGGATGCGACCTATTTTATGACGGCGCAGGGGTTAAAATAAAAGAATATCGCAGCAATATTGAGGAGTATACAAGGATTACAGAGAGCATTCGTGCAGAAATTTTAGAAGAAGGCTCGGTAACGGATGAAACGATATTGATGCTTTGGCTTCTCCGTGAGAGCGCTTGCTTGCATGATATATTCTCGAAAAACGAGCTGCAAACAGTAGCGCTTAGAATATATGAGCTGCGCCAAAGCTCAACATTTGCAAAAGCAGTATTTGAAATTGATATACACCGTGGTATCGAAATCGCAATAAAAGGGTTACTGAATGCAAAAAAAACCGTTATCAAAACTTCTACGGGCACAGGTGTGAATTTTATATTTCCGTTTTTTGAGCGTTCTCAATCCGTTTTTATCGATACCGAGGCTTGGTTTTCTAACTCAAACCAAAGGCTGAGCGATGTAAAAGCGCGGTTGGAGGCGAACGGCCACTCCTATACCGTGCTGCGTGAAGGGCAGGTTCCGCTGATAAAAGTAGATAATATTCTGTACGAAGCGGTTCCGGAAGCAATTCAGGGGAGAGTGCCCATTCATGGCGTACGCCTCCGCAAATACCCAATTTAAAGGGGTTTAGGAAGTTATGTCTAGACAACGCTCCATAGAAAAAATATTGGCGTCCGAGTATATATCCATAGGTGAATTGGTGCGGCTCACGAATTGTCGCTACAGTACCCTTAAATTTTATACAGAAGAAGGAATGCTGCCTTTTGAACAGGAGGAAGAAAATTTAACACGAAGGTTCCCCCGCGAAAAGGCAATTGCCACAATAGAAAAAATACGGCTGCTCAAACAACAGGGATATACCATTCCTGAAATTAAGGAATTAGTAGAAATGAAGTGAGCTTATCGCTTTTTTCGGAATCAGCGCAAGTAAAAGTTTGACCGACTCCATGACAATGAGAACCATAAAGCATAGGAAACAAAAAAGCAGCGGGGCTGAGTGCTTCGCTGCTTTTTTGCACTTAGTGTACTAAGGTTATAGGCTTTACATACCAGTAATGACCGTAATCTGTGTCGGACAAAAATTGAATCTAAAATAAATGTTGACAATCATAACTGTAACCAATATAATTACAATATAAACTGTAGTGGAAAAAGTTACATTTAAGGGGGAGAATTGTATTGAAAAAGAAATCGATATTTACATTAGGCAGCACATTGTTGTCCATGCTTATGTTTACTGCTTGTTCGGCTCAGTCGGCATCGTCATCCTCTGCCATATCTTCACAAGCAACTGAAGCGCAAGCGGTCTACCATCAAATAACCGCAGAACAAGCAAAGAAACGAATGGATGAAAATACAGATGCTATTATTCTGGATGTCAGAACGCAGCAGGAATATGACGAAAAGCATATAGGGGGAGCCCTTCTGTTGCCGAACGAAAACATTAAAGATACCCGACCCGAGCAGCTGCCCGACTTAAATGCAGAGATACTCGTTTATTGCAGGAGCGGAAACAGAAGCCGTCAAGCAGCGGAAAAATTAGTCGCTTTGGGCTATACCGCGGTTTACGACTTTGGGGGAATTAACAGCTGGCCGTACGAGACTGTGGCGGGGGATAAATGAATCTAAAATATGTGAGAGTGATTGGAATGGCTGCTGCCGTCCTGCTTCTTCTGTTGCTGTTCCTGACTGGAGGGGCGGGGGTTTGCCCAATTTAAGCGGGGTATCACTTAGCATACGGACGATTCCCATATTTATTTTATGTACAGCAATTATTGCGATGGGCGGTTCCAAGACATGAGGCCGAATATCAGATTGGGAACAGCTTGACATAGAATCGGCTCTAAAGAAGAAGTCAAGCAAATTATTGATGAGAACCTAAAACCTTACAACAGGAGGAAACAAAATGAACACAAGCAAACGTACCCTTATTCTTACAATGGTGCTGGCAGCAGTAACAGTCTTATCGGCATGCAGCCCCAAACAGATTGACGCATCAAGCAGCGCTGCCGAAGCCTCTTTGTCTGCTTCCGCTGGTGACGCCACGTCATCGGCAGCGGAGGAATCAGTTCCTTCTCTCAGTGCCTTTACCTCCACAGACCTTGAGGGAAACGAAGTTACACAAGAAATTTTCGCAGATTACGACCTTACCATGATCAATATATGGGCAACCTTTTGCGGCCCTTGCTTAAGTGAAATGCCTGAGTTGGGCGAGCTTGCAGCCGAATACAAAGATAAAAATGTCCAGATTGTAGGTATTGTAATGGACGTGCTAAAGCAAGATGGAACGATTTCTGAGGAAATGGTGGATACCGCGAAAGAAGTTGTTGCCAAAACGGGCGCGGCATATACGCACCTACTACCCTCGAATGACCTGATTCAGGCAAAGCTCAAAGATGTAACCGGCGTGCCCGAAACAATCTTTGTTGATAAAAGTGGCAACATCGTTGGAAAATCCTATTTGGGTGCAAAGCAAAAAGCAGACTGGGCAAAGATCATCGATAAAACACTTGAGGATGTGAAATAAGTGGGAGCATTCCAAAAAAACATTCCCGGAATACTTGTTTTGTTGGTTGGTATTGCTTTTATAGTCTTCGGTGTCTACCGCGGAGAGGCTGCAACCGTACTGACCAAGGCAATTAACATATGTTTGGAGTGCATCGGCATTGGGTAAACTGTTTTCCAGCTTAAAAAATCATTCAAGGCTATGGGTACAGTCCGTGTTTACAGCCCTAACAAATGGATACGCTGTGGGTTTTGCAAAAGGCAAGATTTTTACAGGCAGTACGAAAGCCTTGTGTGTTCCGGGGCTGAACTGCTATTCTTGTCCGGGGGCTTTGGGCTCTTGCCCCATTGGGTCTTTGCAAGCAGTGCTGGGCAGCAGGAATTATAAATTTGCGTTCTATATTCTCGGTTTTCTCATGGTGGTCGGGGCTGTACTGGGACGTTTTGTGTGCGGCTGGCTCTGCCCGTTTGGGTTGATTCAGGATCTGCTCCATAAAATCCCCTTTGTTAAGAAGCTGAAAAAACTGCCGGGTGACCGGTGGCTGAAATGGCTCAAGTATGTGATTCTAATTGTTTTCGTAATTCTTCTGCCGCTTTATGTAGTCGATATCATCGGGCAGGGGCAGCCTTGGTTTTGCAAATACATCTGTCCGTCCGGCACGCTTACTGCAGGAATTCCGTTGGTAATTGCAAACGAAGGGTTGCGAGCGGCTGCGGGGTGGCTCTTTGCTTGGAAAAATTTTATCTTGGTTGCGCTTATCCTGCTTTCTATGCTTGTTTATCGTCCGTTCTGTCGCTATCTTTGTCCGTTGGGGGCAATTTATGGCGTGTTCAATCCCATTGCATTTTACCGTTTTCGGGTGGATGAGAACAAATGCACCTCCTGTAAAGCTTGTCAAAAGGTTTGCAAACTCGACATTCCGGTGTATAAAACGCCCAACAGCCCAGAATGTATCCGCTGCGGTGACTGTAAAAAGCATTGTCCTCACGGAGCAATCTGCTCAACGTTCCAAAAAGGGAGCTGTCATGAAGCAGAATCTGAACTAATTTCAAAGGAGAAATAGAATGCAATTCATACTATCCACTGTTATTTCGTTTCTAGGACTGGGTGTTGCCTTTGCGGTTTTGATCACCAATACCCTGTACATAAAGCAGACAAAGCATAAATTTTCTGCACTGCTCTACATGAGCATTTCATTGGTTTACGGCTTTGCGCTAATAACCAGTCTGGTTCGTCAAAGCAGCGGTATCGCCTGTGCAATGACACCGCAGAGTACACTTGTAATCTATGGCGGCCTGGTTTTGCTTCATCTGTATTTTTTATGGGACACTTTAAAATCATCAAAAGAAAAGAATGAGCCATAAACCTTTTAGAAAAAAGTTTGGAGGAAAGTAGAGACAATATGACAAGTGAATTTACAATTGCGGTGCACGCGCTTGTATTTTTAAACCATAAAGCAATTACGCTGTCAAGCGAAACTTTGGCAAAAAACATATGTACAAACCCGGCTCGCATTCGAAAAGTAATGGCCAAATTGAAAAAAGCGGGGCTGGTCACGACCAAAGAAGGTGTAGACGGCGGATATCTGTTTGATGCAGACCCGACAAAGGTTTCTTTGCAACAGGTGAATGATGCAGTAGGTGCCCGAATCGTGTATTCCTCCTGGCGGTCAGGCAGCATGGATAAGAAATGTTTGATTGCGTCTGGCATGGCAGAGGTCATGGACGATATTTACGACCAGCTGGATCAGTCATGTAAAGAACAGTTACAAACCATCACAATCTGTGATATTGATAAGAGGATTTTTGGCAATGAGCTATAGCTATGTGTACCCAATTATAATCTAAGAGGAATAAATGCTTGGCGGATAAAATTTGATGAATTCGTTTTGTTCACTAGATTGTAGATAAAAGTGGATAAAGCACACTGCCGATAAAAATAAAAACACCTGCAAACTGGCTTACTGGGCCAATCTGCAGGTGTTTTGCTTAGTCAAATCAGGTTTGTGATATCTTGTTCATCTCCTCCGGAAACTTGCAAGTTTATTCACACTAACAATTTGAAGGGGTGCAAGCGTGATGCCGAGCGAAATGAGCAGAAACACTAGCATGGCAAGCCCAAAGCCGTGTGGTAGGAGCTTATCACAAATATTTATCAAAACGAAATCTAGAATGACTTGATAAAAGATACTTAATGCTGTATACTCAATGTTGAGTATTGTAAATGGAGGTGGATATACAGTGACGAGATTGCTTGTGCTTGGATTATTAGACGAACAACCAATGTCTGGCTACGACATTCAACAAAAGATAAGCAGAGCAGATGCTGAAAGATGGGGTGGTGTATTGGTTGGTTCAATATATCATGCGTTAAAAAAATTGGAACAAGAAAATTATATTGAGTTAACAGGTGTTGAGCAGACGGGACATAGACAAAAAGCTATATATAAAACTACAGATCAAGGGAAAAATTATTTGCAATCTATCATAATTGATTCATTACGCACTTCCTCTGTCATATATCCTACAACACTATACAGCGGATTATCCCTTCTTTATAAAATCCCGTACGAAAAGGCCAGAGAAGCTCTGGAAGAACAAAAAAAGTTGCTTGATGAAGAATACCATGTGCTTGAGCAAGGGCAAAAAACAAATGAAGCCGCTGCGCAAGACACTTCTCCACTATCAAGAATTACGATGGATAATATGTTTGCTATTATCCGGCAACAACAACAGTTCATTGAAAAAATTTTAGAAGTGTTAGACGAGCAAAACAAATAAAAATCATTCTTAATCAAGAGAAAATATTGATATGATTAGAGGTTTGAAAAAGGTGAAAATAATTCTGGTCATATTGTTCGGATTGTTAATTTTATTTGCATTGACAATAATTATCGGAAAAATTATCGGCGCTCAAAAATACAAAATCCGCTCGGAAACAGGCATTCAAAAAGCCGAATACATAACCATAGGCGGAGTTGAGCAGTATATACAAATTCGGGGACAAGACATTTATAACCCGGTTATTATTATGCTACACGGCGGGCCGGGCAATAGTATGGCATATTATTCGTATGGCTGGCAAGCAGATTTAGAGCAAGATTATACGATAGTTCACTGGGATCAGCGTGGTTGCGGGAACACTTATTATCGTAATAAAAAAGTCAAGAAACCTACTTTGGATTTACTGCTGTCGGATTTAGACGAGTTGGTGGAGTATATCTGTTTAGAGTATGAAAAAGAAACGGTAATAATTATGGGGCATTCATGGGGGACGTTTCTCGGCGGGATTTATTCGGGAGAACACCCCGAAAAGGTATCCGCTTATATAGCCATAAGCCAAATGTTGAATTTCAAGAAATCTGAGCAAATATCAGCGCAAGAAGCAGTACGTTTGGCGAATGCGGCGGGCAAAACACAAGACGCACAGGAAATAAGCGAAACGCTTGAATTGATAATGGCCTATCAAAAACTTGATAAACCGGAAGCTACAGAACTTATGAAGTTTCGGCAACTAAAAGAGAAATATCTGCCGTCTCAATACGGCGATAAGATGGTTCCCTTGCTTTTATTTTCGCCATATATGACATTTAATGACTTAAAATGGATGCTGAGTTTTGACAAGCTCATCGAATCAAATAGCGAGCTTTATGAAGTGCTTTTCTCAGATGGGAAATTATCAATGTATGATTACAATTTGCAATATGAAGTTCCAGTAATAATTATTGCGGGAGATTGCGATTGGACTACGCCGTATAGGATGGCGTTTAGTTATTTTAACGATATTTCCGCACCAAATAAAGAGCTTATAACTATCGAGAACACGGGCCATATCCCGTTTGTTGATAAGCCGAAATATTTTTCAGAGGCATTGTTGAAGGCGTTAAGTAATGTATTAAAAAATTAGTAGAAGCAATCAATAAATAATACCCATTATTCTTGGATTGAGGTGGTGAGGTGCAGCGTGAGTAACGGAGTAAGAACAGTGCAGCTAATTTTCTTCAGACAGTGAAAACATACACCGAATGAGGTGTATAGCAGAAACAGGTCGCAACTGCCTTTTCTGGTAACAGAACTAAGAGCGAATACAGATGATTTAGCAGGAAAGAAAGCAATTCAGATGGGAATGACAGAGCAACAAGCCTATGCGTTTTATGAGATCATAAACTGAAAAATCCCTGCCTATCATATTGATGGGTGGGGATTTTGAATAGAAACGAAAAAAGGACATCGTTAGATGTCCTTTTTCATTTGCCATACAATAATTCCTTTATGGAACAGTATGGACATCGCTGCGAGCCTTGCTGTATAAAAATATCATTGGATTTTTAGTTGGGATTTGAACTAACCTCACGTAGATTATGCTCATAACCTAATGTATAAAATTGGGTATGGCATACCTTGTTCATCTGTTTCGGTTCTTTTGTAAACCTTGAAACCCATGTGTTCGTAAAATCCTTTTGCCTCAGGATTTTGCTCGTTTACTCCCAAATCACTTACTGCGTATTCCTGAATGCCATACACAAGCAAATTCTTTCCAACACCATGCCCACGCTCTTC
Organism: Hydrogenoanaerobacterium sp.; assembly: GCF_032017025.1. Lineage (NCBI taxonomy): Bacteria > Bacillati > Bacillota > Clostridia > Eubacteriales > Oscillospiraceae > Hydrogenoanaerobacterium > Hydrogenoanaerobacterium sp. The sequence goes on along the minus strand of NZ_DALZQO010000001.1, from coordinate 46,549 downwards.
GGGAGAAACAAATAGCATTTCAAGCTTTCGACCTTCTATCCCCATAAAGGCAATAGGAATACCACTTCCCTTTTTTGCAACTATCAAATGCGAAATTCCAGCTAAAGCCTGCCGTACATACTGCTGGATATTATCTATTTCTGTATCCGATAAGAATAAATGGGATTCCTTTACAGAATTTTTCCATACCGTTACAAGTTGTTCTATCAGTACCGAATTTCTGTCTTCAACTTTTATTATTTCCATAAACCCTCTTGACTATTATATAAATAATCTTTGCTTTATTATATCATCAGTAAAGTAAAAGTCATGTATGAGTTCAAATCTCATACATGACTTTAATTCTGTGTCATTAGAAACAACGGTATTAGGAGCATAGGCCCCTACGAACACGAACCATATTAAGAACAACGTACAAACTCGGGGTGGCGGCTTAACCAGCCGCCGATTGCTTGTTGATTTCCACATACTCGGCTATGCGGCGCAGCTCGTCAGCAAACTTAAACTTTACGCTGATATTGCCGCCCTCGTAAATCTTGATGTGGTCTATCAACTCAATTAGAATATCCCTCGTCAGCTTGTCAATATTTTCATGTTGACGAAATGCGGTTAAAAAGGGGTTTTCCGTGTCGATGCCGTGTTCCAGCTCGTCACGCTCGGCAAACAGGTTATCCAGTATCATCTGCAAGCGGCTGGCCTGTTGCTCGTAGTCCTGCTCATCGTCATGCCAAAGCCGGAGGACTGGCTGTTTTTCAGTTCATCCTCCGGCTTAATGAAGAAGCGGTCGCTGCTATCCCAAAAGCTAAGATACAGCTCACCGTCATCCACCTTAATTTCCCGTTGCTCCAGTCCCTCGCCTCAGCCATCACTAAATTGAGAGGAGAGCCAGTCGGTCAGTTCCGAAAGTTCAGAGGGAGAAAGGTGGCCGTAGGTTTGCACTCCGGTCACACCCCATAGCTTACCGTTCCATTCCTCCACGGAAGGGTTGATGCTGTGTATCTTCCGGCTGAGGTCATCATCGAGGTAAACGGCAAGGCCACGCTCGCTCTCATCGGACAGCCTTTCCTTTTTAATGAGATCGAGGATTTTATCCTCATATTCTAAAATTTCCCCAGCGCTTAAATCCACCGGATTGTTCTCCAAATCTCCCCATTCGTTCCGGAGGTAGATGTGAGGGAAGAGTGGATTCCATAAACGGAGGGTAGTCAGTTCATTTTTCATGATGCATCTGTCCTTTCTTTTCGTTTTTGGGCAACAAAAAAAGCGGCTGTGTTTTTCAGTTACGAAGAACACAGCCGCTTAAATTTGCCCTATAGGGTATTGGCTTTATAAAGTTATTTGCCAGACTGATTCCGGCCTAAAAGAGAAACACCACGCTTTCCTTTGAAAAAACAGGGTGCATCTATGAAGGTTCTGATTTTTTCATTCAAAACCCTCGTCAGGCCGTATAAACACTGGGTTTTTCGGCCCTGCATCTATTTTGACCTAATGTTATGGTGCGAGTGTTCATAAGGACAAACACACATTAAACAAGGTTTTTTAGGCACGAACAAGCGAATATTACATTTAATAATGTATCTATTAATCTGTTTTTCCTTATTCCAATTATAATATTATTACCTTACAGTTAGTCGGCACGTGCTATTTAAAAGAATAAATATGATTAATAAGTTTGGGAAAGCCTTCAATATGGTTTATAATAAATCTGCCGAAAGCATTGTTGTAGCTGAATTTCATTACATACATTTACTAAGTCCATAGGTGCCTCAAGAATACAGTTTGAGTAAGGCATAAGACTATTACTGTTTGTGCAATCTGGAGGGCATAGGACTATACAGAGTTTATCGCTAATAGGGAAAAGAATGACACAATCCTTATAAATAGGCCCATATTCAATTATATTACAAGATTTTGAGGGAATATGGTAAAATGCTACAGGATTATCACTCGTTTGAAAAGAACTTGATTTGTTTGTGATTCTATACACAAGCCAAAGCATACTAAGCAAAGATTTCATTCCTGATGAAACAAAATCATTGGAATTAAGAAACTGTAATAAATATGACCTATTAATTAAATCAATGAACTTAATTCCATTATTAAATAACGGCAATAAATCTTCATGAGAGAGAAATATATCCCTACTAACTTGTGAACTGTAATTTAACCATGTTAGATAAGATTTCTTCGTGCGTATTATCTGTGAAAATATTATATAAGATAGTTTCTCCTTCAAATCATAATTTAAAATTTTGCATGTGTCGTCAGTAAAATAATTGGAAAATCTAAGTATATCAAATGTATGTGGTATTAGTGGATCAACTTTTTTTGCATAAAAACGCTCCCAATAGAATTCATCATTTAAAAGAGTGTCGCGGTAAAAGTCCCTTTTCGCAGCGATGTTGCGAGTAGCTGTTTCAAATCTTTTTTGAGTACTTTTATCAAAAACTCCTATTCTCTCATCAGACGCAGAAAAATATCTTAAATATGTCTGTGGAACAAAGTGATGATTCCTAGGTTGAGTCATAAAATCCACCCTTTGGTTTAAATAATAATTAGAAGTATTCCCCCAAAGAATGTATTACTTACTTTTTTAGATTACCCTCATAGAATTTGCCGCTAATAAACCTTTCATGAATTTGGATAAGCAAAAGACCGTCGACTTTTGTCGACGGTCTTTTTAATGTAATGATGATGGAAAAAAGATTTTTTTATTTGCTCACTCGTGAAAGCTATTAAAGCATTAATACGGATCATAATCACACATCATCTCAGAACGGTACTCGGCTTCCATTTCAGCTTTATATTCGTTCATTACGCTAAGTGCAGAATCTATGCTGTCCAATGCATTATTAAGTGCTTCTAAGAATTTTCCTACAGTCCAAAAATCAAAGCGGCGATTACTATTAAAATATGGTTTCATGTCTTTTTGAACAGGATATCTAAACTTGCTGGCATCGCTGTCCAATGTATGAAGTTGTTTGCAGTAGTTTTCCAGCATCCCAATATATTCTTCATCGCCATCGCCATTTCCACATTCGACCGCATAAGGCTTAATTAAATTCCATAGTCCAAGGATGCTATGTTTTTTATCCAACATCGTCTTGCAGCGAATTTGGAAATCCTCACCTGTTTCCTCGAACCAAATAGTTTTCAAGCTCAATTCGGCACAGTTTCGATAAAGGTAACACATGGGCATAAAGAGATTATTTGCGCATTCTTCATCTTTGCTAAGACAATGCACTTTCATGTATTGTCTTAAGTAATTTGCTGTTTCTAAATAGGCTTTTGTATATGGGAAAAAATCATCGCGATTATAGGCATATCCAACAACCGACTGCCCGTAATAGTATCCTCCTTCTTCAATAAATATTGGCTTTAAATCAACATATTCATTAGCAGGTGCAGTATCTCTATGATACCACTTTTTCAATATCTCATAAGCAGCTTCAAATTTGTTCGCAAACTTTATCAAGTCAATATGTGTCTGCTCCTCAAAAATGCGCTTTATAGTAAACTTCCCAGAAATAAGCCAGTCATCAGATTCCCATACAATGTGGAAGGGGTATCGAAACGAATCTGATTCCCTGTCAATTTTTGATATGTCCGATAAATATGTGCGTAACCATATCATTTCAGCATCTGATCGTGATGTGTGGAAATTTTCCTCAATAGTTTGAAGAATAATCTCCAAATTATGAAATGTATCTTTTACAAAAGATGCTTGATCTGTTTGGGTTTTTATATATTGGAACGCAATAGCTTTTAGAATTAGTTCGATGCTATGGCGATACAGAAAAGATAAAGAGAAAAAATATGTGTCCAATTTAGAAATATCGCCACGTTCTGATTCTAATAAATAAGTCGCTATAGTATGCGCTGCCATGTTGAAGTTTTGTGAGTAGTCAAAAAAGGCGCACGCAACATCGGTTGGTGCAACCACTTTAATTATATATTTGGAGTGCTTATCACAATCATTGATTGTCGCACCCTTTTCTGGATAATGATATGTTCTTTCCAATTGCACCAAATGTTCACCTCTCAATGTATCATTCCTCGCAGCAAACTGCGTTACGTAGTTAAGATGCTTACCCAAAATGCTAAGTTGTTGTTTGTTAGTATAGCACTGTTATATCTCTGAAATCAATAATAGTGCCAAAATTGGGATTGATAATTTTAATGTAACTACGCTGACATTGGTATCGGGTTGGGCGATCTCGCTCTTGCTTTGTAGCGCATATTTTCAAACGAATAAGTAATTTCACTTATTATCCCCATATAGGGCGGCGGCGGTTCCGCATGGGAGGTTGGCGGCTTGAATAGAAGTTGATGTGCTGAGTTCCACCATAAATACTGGTGGCATATCTGAGCGGCAGCGGTTTCGCATTTTGCAGGCTCGGCCTGCGGAATTGCGGTCATAACCATGACGGCATCTTTGTCCATGTCGCTGGTCGCACCATCCCCTTGGCGGGACGGCTCACAGGCGGGCACAAATGCCCAACACGCTGTTTCAGCGGCTTCGGCTGTGTCCACGGTCTTGTCGGAGGTAATTTCGCACACAGCGGCGCAAGGCTCCGCCATATTCTGAGCCGCTTCAAAAGCATTGGCTTCAATAGCTTTGATGAGGGCGATTTTGGAGGGGCTCTGCTCTGCGGCAAGCCCAAGATAAAAAGAGCGCTGCTCATTTGTTTCGCAGCACTCTAAAATAACGGTATTCTGTGTCCAGCCCAACAGCAAGGCTTTTGTCATGAGGCTGGGATCATTTTCATAGATGTGGTAAAAATTACGCATCCTGCGGAGGTTGCGTGGGGAGAAGCCTTTCAGCTGCGGAAACTGCTGGGAGAGCTGCTCCGCCAGATAAACTACAAACGCCTTTTCACCCTGGGCACAGATGCATCGGCCGGTAAAGCTGTAGAGCTTCATCAGCTCGGCATTGCTGGGTTCCGCACTTTTGCGGTAGCAGTCGGCGATGGCGGAAACAATTTGCTCGGTATAAATGATGCTTTCGTTTTTCAATGCTTTCATGTGCTTCTCCCTTCCGGCTCGGTGAGCCTGTTTCTATGTACCCGGCAGAGGCTTCTGCCGGTAAAGTTTAGTAGCTGTGGTGCATCTCCATGCCCTCGACTGGTTCCTGAGTATCTTCGGCGGAGGTGATATTGACATATTCCCCGATAATGCAGAGGGCAGCATCATAGCTGCCGCTTGAGGTGATCCGCTCCCGCATCTCCTTTGCTTGCTCTGCAAGACCGTTTTCCCTCAGCGTTTGTGCGGCAATTCCCATGAGGTTGAAAATGTTGCCGTCCTCGCCGATAAGCGCACAATCGGGCTTTTCCTGCTTAGGTTGCTCTGCCACAAACCCACCCAAGCGATTTGGAACATAGTCTGACAGCCAAGTGCCTCCAAAGGTTGTATGACTTTGCAGCCGCCACATCGCCAGCTTGCCGATATCCAAGTCCACACCATCCATCATAAACAGCAGATTTGTAAGCCCCTTATGCTCGAACACGGAAACCTCCTTAAATGTATCACCGTTTTTGAGTATTTGCTCGTCAGTAAACATTTTATTGATGCCGTCTACCCATTCCTGTAATTCTCCGCCGCAGCCTTGTAGCACAAGCCCTTCTCGGTCGCTCATAGCACGGATTTCTTCAGTAGTAATTTTATTCATCGTGTACCTCCATATCTTTGACAGCCAATCGCCGGGTGATTTTTCTTGCCAGATACAATCTGCCGACCGGTGTAAACAGCATATACACACCGCCGTGCTTGCCGTTTGTGTATTCTTTCAGCTCGGCAAATCCGCTGGTAACCATAAAGGCATACGGCATGAGGAGATGTTTCTTTGCGCGGTATGCAAAGCCCATTTCCACCAGCAGATAGGTAAACAGCTTTTCAGGAATATGCAGTTCCTTTGCCGTCTGGCGGATATTGGTGAGGGTATCGGTATCCACCAGCTTGTCAAAATACTCGCATTTTAATGTCATCTCAGACATTTGGTTTTGCAGGCTATCGGTTTTTGCTTGCTCCTGTTTCAGCAGCCGCACAAGCTGTGCCGTAAATTCGGGGCTTTTCTCCATCTTGGACAAAACCTCCGGTGTGATGTAGGCGCCACATTTTCTCAGCGTGGGCAGCACGATTTCCACCACCCACTGTTCAAACTGCTCGGCAGAGGGCAGCTTAGAGCGAAAAATTAAGCGGTAGACATCGGGTTCGGGGATAAAGGAGAACGCCTGTCGACCACCCTCTGTAAGGGAGTCGTGTTTCACGACCCCCTTGCAATGACGCGCCAACGCATCTCTAAAGTTGCGATAGCCCAAAGCCTTGGCAACATCGCTGCCACAAAATAGAATGCGGCCGTTTTCATCGGTCATTGTGCGGATGCTGCCAAATTGATTGTTCTCGAAGATTTGCATTTCCATGTTTAGACCTCTTTTCTTTCCAAAATAAAAGCAGAGCCGTTTGGCTCTGCTTGGTGCTGACCGCTGGGGATCATGTTGATTTAGATAATCTGCTCGATTTCAGTTCCGTCTTTAAAGCAGACCAGCAGTTTGTCCTTGCTCATCACGCGGATGGCTGAGATAAGCTGTCGCACCGACACCTCGTCAAATTGGGTGACCCCGATGTCCGTGCTGTCCAGCTCGGCGGCGATCTGCTCGGCGCGGTTGTCCGCTTGGGAGATATCCTGCTGTGTTTTTTCTATCTCTGCTCTTTTTGCCACCAGCGCGGAAAACTCCATGCTGATTTGGTTCAAGTCCTCATCGTAGAGGGTGGAGCCCGCGCCCACGGCGGCGGCAAGCTGGAGGAGGTGAAACTGCTTTGTTCGCAGCTCTGTCAGCTTGCTGTCGATGGCCGCAAGGCTTATCCCTTCGCCGCTCCCCGAAAGAGCGGACAGGATGCTGTCTTTCAGCAGGGCTTTTACAGTGCTTTGGCTGAACCGCTCGTTCATCGCCGCAACTACGGCGGCATGGATGGTGCCTTCCTCCAGCGTGGGCGCGTCCTTGCAAAATTTCTTGCCATGCTCTAGCCGATTGATGCACCGCCAGACAATTTTCTTGCCCTCCGGCCTTGTCCATGTGGTGCGGCGGTAGGGGCTGCCGCAGTTGCCGCAGGATAAAATTTCGGAGAGCACATACTTGCCGCTGTACTTGGCAAGCTCGGTTTTTGCGTTGGAGCTTACTTTTCTGAGGCTGGAGCGGCGGGCCAGTTCCTCCTGCACCCGCTGAAAGGTCACCTTGTCGATGATGGCGGGGTGGCAGTCGTGGACATAGTATTGGGGCAGCTCGCCGTTGTTCTTTTTGGACTGATGGGTAAACAAATCTGCGATAAAGGTCTTTTGCAGCAGAGCATCACCGATGTATTTTTCGTTGCGGAGCATATTGCGGACGACGCGGTCATTCCAGCTTTCCTTGCCCCGCACTGTTTTGATGCCGTCCGCTTCAAGGTCTGCGATAATTTTGGACACGCTGTGTCCCACCAGATACCGTGAGAAAATCCTGCGGACGATTTCCGCTTCCTCGTCATCAATTTCCGGCAGACCGTCCTCGCCCTTGCGGTAGCCCATGAAGCCTGCATAGTGGTAGTAAACCTTGCCGTCCTTGAAATTTTTGCGGTGTCCCCAGCGGATGTTGCCGCTCATGGACTCGCTCTCGGCCTGTGCCTGGCTCATCATAAAGGTGAGGATCATCTCGTTGTCCATGTAGAGGGTGTTGACATTTTCCTTTTCAAACAGGATTCCCACACCCATCCGCTTGAGCTTGCGGACATAATCAAGCCCATCCAGCGTATTGCGGCAGAAGCGTGACACCGATTTGGTGATGACGAGGTCTACCTTGCCTTTTTCACAGGCTTTGATCATCCGCAGGAAGTCCTTACGCTTTTTAGTTGAGGTGGCGGTTTTGCCCTCGTCTGCGAACATATCCACCATCGTCCAGTCGGGCTGGGCGGCAATTTTCTCGGTGT
>NZ_DALZQO010000001.1:37064-38580 GCF_032017025.1 Hydrogenoanaerobacterium sp. | reverse complement strand
GGTGTAGTATTCAATCTGCGCCGTGTAGCTCTCATGTTGTTCCTCCGAGTTGGTGGACACACGGCAGTAGGGCGCTACGCGCAGATGCTGTTTGCGGATATCCTTTTCGGTCATCTGTGAGTTGGCAGGGATGACCGTTACTTTTTTCGTTGTTGCTATGGGCATTTTCAGTTCTCCTTTCCAGCCGCTTCAAGGGCTTTTCCATTCTTAAGCCGCAGGCGAATACCGCCGCCGGCTGTCATTTCTATCTTTTCTACCGCGATGTTGAACATCTCGGTGAGGAGGTGTTCGTCTATGGGCTGGCTGCCGAGCTTTTCTCTCAGCCGCTCCATTTGACAGTAAGGGGTGTAATCGGGTAGTTCGCTATATTTTTCGGCGGCACAGGCCAGTATCAGCATTTTGGTGTATTCCACGCTGGGGTCTGCCTTGTTCAGCTGGCGGGTAATTTCATTTTGGATGCGGGCGGCCTCTAGTGTCTGCTCTCCGGCATAGCCGGCAGGAGCCCATTCTAAGAGGTGGGGATTTTGCGCCAGCACCGTCAGCCTTTCGGCAAGGGCCGCGCGGGTGTCTGCATCCTCTATGTAACGGCGATTTCGGCAATCCTTGTTTTCACAGTACCAGCGGACTCTGCCTGCTGATTTTGTATCACGGAACATTCTGCCACCGCACTGGCCGCAGACTGCCTTATCCCGAATGGGCTGGATATAATCGGGGCTTGGCGCATAGGTCACCTTCTCGTTTTTGCGAAGCTGTACTGCCATAAAATCCTCAGTGGTGATGATGGGAGGGTATTCTTTTTCTCCGAGATACCGCTCGTTTTCAAGGATGCGCTTTACCATATTTTTGTTCCATTGGGGAGTGTGTCTGTGGTAGAGAATTCCTTTGTGCATCATCTCATCGGCAATTTTGCTGTAGGCCATGCCGGAGAGATACGCCGCAAAAATCTCCTTGACCGCCTCCGACTCTGCGGGGCAGTATTCCACCTCGCCGTTTTTCATGGTGTAGCCGAATGGGATTTTTCTTTGCCATGCCATGTTATTTCACCGTCCTTTCCATGGTTTCTTTGAATGCGAGGCCGTTATATAGGTTGATAGTCAGCTCTGTTTCCGACAGGGCGGTGATGCTCTCCACCAGCGTTTCAAACAGCTCTGCTGTGGGTTCCTCTAAAAAATCGGGGCTGCCCTCAAAGTAGTCCAGCATCGCCTCGGTCGCCTTGATTTGCTTATCCTCACCGCTGGCCTCCATGATGCGGCGGCGCTGGCGGCGAAACTCGTTCAGCTTGAGATTGATTTCGCCTATCTGAGATGAATAAAGAGCAGAATCTACATACCCCTTCGACTTGAGTCGAACAAGGACGAGATTCTGCTCTGTAAGCTGGGCTATTTCTTTGTCAATATCGTTAATTTTGCGATTGGAGCGAAGTTCCCTTTCCCGAAGTGCGATGAGTTGGGAGAGGATGGGCGAGAGGATTTCCTCATAGTGATTTTTTAGCTTGTGGTAAAACCGCAGGATAGCC
>NZ_DALZQO010000001.1:13719-37054 GCF_032017025.1 Hydrogenoanaerobacterium sp. | reverse complement strand
GCCATGATTTCGCTTTCGGATATCTGTGAAAGTTCGCAGAAGTCCTTCTGCCTGTCGTGATTGCGGCAAGTCCAGTACACCTTGTGGTTTACCACCTTTCTGCGGAACAGGGTACTGCAGTTTCCACAGTGGATTTTCTTTGCCAGCAGTGCGTTCTTTGCGGATTTTCCGCCCTTCATCTGATTGCGGCGGCTCTGGAAGAGAGCCTGTACCCGCTCAAAATCCTCTTTGCAAATAATGGGCTCGTGGCAGTCCTCTACAAAATATTTCGGTTTCTGCCCGGTGTTTCGCACCTGACGGAAGGGGATGTCATTGGTGGCAAAGCTCTTTTGCCAGAGCATATCGCCGGTGTAGGAAATGTTGTTTAGTATATACGCCACGGTGCTGGGGTGCCACATTTCTTTGCCATTTGTGCGCGGGATGCCCAATTCATTCAGCTCCCTCGCAATGTCATCCTTGCCCCTGCCGCTGAGATAGGCGGCGAAAATGCGGCGCACCACCTCGGCTTCCTCTGGGATGATTTCCAGTGTGCGTTCCTCCAGTTTGTATCCATAAGGGACAGACGGTGAGAGGTAGTCGCCCTTTTCCATGCGGATTTTCACGCTGATGCGCATATTTTTCGAGTGGTTTTGGGATTCCATCTGGGAAAAAGCGCCGTATATGGTGGCAATCTGCTCTAAGGTCATCTTGCCGGTGTCGATGTTTTCCTTTTCAAAATGGATGGTAATGCCCATCCGCAAAAGCTCCCGCACATATTGGATGTACTCCTTGGTGTTCCTCGCAAAGCGTGAGATGGATTTGACGATGACGCGGTCGATTTTGCCATCCCGACAGTCCTGTATCATGCGGTTAAACTCATCCCGCTTGCTTGCCACAAGGCCGGAGATGCCGTCATCGGCATAAATATCTGCCATTTCCCAATTTTCATGGGTGGCAATGTGGCGGGTGTAATAATCCACCTGTGCGATGTAGGAGTTCTGTTGGTCATCGGAGTCGCTGCTGACACGGGCGTAGGCCGCCACGCGGAGCTTCGCCGCATTCTGCGTTCGGGATTCTATTACGGTGATTTTTGGTGGCGCAGTTTGCGCTAAATTTGTTGCATACATCTTTTTTCACTCCTTTCAACGACACACATTACCACAAGGTTTGGCACATAGCTACTGAATAATTGATAACTTTCAGAAAACAAAAAGGGGTCAGCAGGGAACGATAATGGTGGGGCGCAGCCTGCGTTCCAAATCCCTTTTTACCAGCTCGCATTCAGCCGCTGTAAGCTCTTTTCTTTCGGCAAGGCGGGCAAGCTGCTGGAGCGCAGCAACAAACATAATATTATCGGTGACTTGCGTATTACTCATGGTGGTTTCCTCCTTCAACGAAAAACGGCGACGGAGCAAGTCCGACGCTGATGGTAAGTGCCTGATTGATTTCCTCTATTTTCTGTTTGTTCAGCCTGCCGATCCAGCCCCGCAGCCGACAGCGGTCGATGGTGCGGAGCTGTTCCAATAGTGCCACCGATTCCTTGGACAGCCTGCCTATGCCGCCGATGGCGACATGGGTGGGCAGCGGTTTTTTCTCGGTGCTGCCAGTGATGGCGCAAACGATGGTGGTGGGACTGTGGCGGTTGCCGATGTCGTTTTGCAGCACCAGCACTGGCCGTATACCGCACTGTTCACAGCCGACAGCGGGGCTTAAGTCCGCATAGAAGATATCGCCACGGCTAATGGCGTTTTTGCCTATGTTCAAGTTTCGCACCTCCTTGGTGTTTTCTATTTTGTTGTGACTTAATGGCACAAAAATAGGGACTGCTCAGTGGTGTGGTTGCTGTTGGCTATTTGACCGCAGAGCAATCCCCATTGCTTCTGACATTAAGATTTTTTGCTTGCTCCTATTCGACACTACTTCCCGGAGCGCGGGCGACGGCATAAACTGCGATTGGCATCGCATCATGGGAATCTCACCCCCGGCAGGATCGCTGTCGGCCGCCCTCATTGCCTGCGATGGATTGGTTACCACTCGGACTGTGACTGGACGGAAGTATCATGATAGGCTGACAGGGTTATTGCAAAGCAAGTTCGCCACGAACTGCTTTCCGGGCGGATGGGTACCGCTCTGCACCTTATTTGGCCGTCTTTGATAAAAGAGTCGGGCAGGGACGAACAAGTAGTTTGGCTTCGTCTTTCGTCCGCTCTCTTTTACAGGTGGTCTTGGCGCATCCCCCGGTGTCGCTTTCCCGCTCGTCACGGGACTGTCAGCTAACGTATTTATGCCTTCGGATATCTAGTTTTCAAAGAACAGTGAGGAAAATGGTTAAACCCCCTCACTTACTTGGGAGGTTAAGTGAGGGGGTCTATGCGCAGAAATTTTAAATTTTCACAAGTTTTTTTAATTTAGCAAGAACTTTATCCTTTCGCCTGCTAATGCTTGATTGGTTTATACCAAGCTCGGCGGCAAGCTCTACTTCGCTTTTCTGTTGAAAAAACAATGCGATGATGAGGCTTTTTTCATCGGATGAAAGCTGTTCAACACAGAGCATTATCTTTTCAATCATGATCTTTTTAACTACATCCGCTTCAATATCCTCCCCAGACGCAAATTGCTTTTCTATCTCCATGAGCCTGTCCAGTGAGTCCTCACGACTGGGTACCAGCTCTGTGAGCTTGTCCGCGCTGTCGTTTTTATTTTTGCGGGGTGCTTTTTCGACCTTTAGGTCATATTCACAATACTTTCGCTTTTGGTCACTTTCCTTAAGTACAGCCAGTACCTCATCGGATATTGTTACGTTTGGGTACAGCTTGCGATAGTCTACATCATATTCAAATTTAGCCATTAGGCTTGTCCTCCAATTTCTAAAATTTTGATTTTGTGGTCAAAATGTCAGAAGTGGAGGGGCGCGACTGCGGTAATATTTAAGTATTAAATTTTTTCTTTTACTACACAATGGAACAGCCCTCCTTTGAGCAAATCGAAAGGAGGGCCGAGACAGCACAAACTAACAGAAGTAAGCTGCAGCTCGAAGGTTCTCTCCATTTCGATCTGCAACGGACTTTCCGGTGTCTGTCACAATATTGATTTGTAATGTATAACACCGGAAAACCCTGCGCAGGATGGCTGTTATACATTGTCGGATTATTTCTTCTGCAAAAGACAAAACATTTAGTTTAATTTCGCTTTTAAAATATTAGCGTTCGTAAACACGAGATTGACTTTTGCATACAATCATGATATCATTATAGCTAATAATATCGAATAATCTCTTTGCTTGTAATTTTATGCTATTTAGGTTCAAAAGTACTTGCTTTCGAGTTGCCACGTTTTTGCACTGTTTTTCCTAGACGCAGCTAAAGGAGGATTGCTCTATGAGTGATTTCAACATTTCAAAATTCATTAAAATAATGAAAACAGGTCTTGCTGAAAATAACACACAAGAAGCCGCTGGCAGGCTTTTGTTGGAATCTGTGACAAAGCAAGATGGCGTGCTTGTAGATGTCGATAGCAAGATGATAAGCAATCTTGTAAAACAGAAAAAAGATGTACACGAGGCAATAAAAAACGCCTCATCAAGACCAGTAGTCATTGATAAGGCCATCAAATATTTTAATGAAACAGTTGTTCCTGCACTAAACCCGCACACAAGCGACGATACTTTGCGTAAACTTATTGCTTTATTGAATAATGACACAGACATCACGCCAGAGAAAAGGGATGAGTTAATCAAATTGCATAGTGATGAAAAATTGGGGGAGTTTCTGGCTCTCTCGTTTTTGTATTCAATAAATCTACCTAATAAATCAGCCCAAAGTTCCACTGCGGACCGGCTAACTGCAGTGGCATCGGACAATGAAGATTTAGTTATTAAGAGATTAAAAAGCAAAAGTTCAAATCCAATGTCGAGTAGCATTTTTAAGAAGCATGCTCCTGCTAAAGAATTTGTAAATAGAGAAAAGCCAAGACAGAAATTTTATGATCTTATAAATAGTAAGGCAGAAAACAACGCAAACACTATAATGTATCATGGTATTGGCGGGATAGGAAAATCCAGTCTAATTAAGAATTTAAAAGGATATTTAACCGAGCATAGCATCAAATATTCTTCTGTAGATTTTGACGATCCTGCACTGCGGTCATCATACAGCGCTTTATGTAAGTTAAAACAGAGCTTTGAAGTAAACTTTCCTCACTTCGAGCTTGCAGCATCAATTTACTTTTTAAAAAGAAACCCAAAGTTCATTCAAAAGAATATTGTATTCCCCTTTGATATAACTAAATTGATGTCCAAGATAATCAACAATGGCTTGAGTAATTCTGATTGTTTTGGTGAAGCTATAAATCATTTCTATAGTCAATATGAAGTCAAGTGGCAGTTAAGTTCCGAGGCAAAAGACGGCTTGGAGGAGTTAGAACATTTATCACCCAGTGAAATTGAAAAGCGTTTGGTGCTCTTTTTTGCGTACGACTTAAATGAATACATAGAAGCTACAGAGTACGAAAAACATGTCATTTTTCTCGACACTTACGAATTGCTATGGTCTAATGGACAAAACGATTCTAACAAGCTAATTACCGATAAGTGGGTTCGTGAGTTGACTGTTTTCTCTAACAATGTAATATTTGTTATATCTGGGAGAGAGGAGTTGCTTTGGCGCTTAGATAAAGAGTATCAACAGGACAAATTAATAACGGTTCCCTTGGAGATGCTCTCCAAGGAGTATGCTAAAAAGTTTTTGGAGAGCTGCCAAATAACTAATATTGAACTGCAAGACGCAATAATCAATTCTTCGCAGGGATATCCATATTATCTCGACTTAAGCGTGGATACATATTACAAATTTACAAGTGCGCGCAAGCCAATCGACATTGAATTGTTTAATGGTGGATTTCAAGAAATACAAGAACGTTTTTTCAAAAGTCTTACGGAATCAGAAAGAGAAAGTTTAAAGGTGTTATCCATTCCAAGATTTTACGATATTGAAATATTCGGCTATTTAACCGGACGCTTTAACACAGGATATCCAGTGTCAAGCATAAATAATTTTAACTTGTTTTCCTTTGTAAAGTTAGGCGAAAACGGAAAAAATATTATTCATGCACTAATGCGTGATGAAATATCGAAACAACTCCCTGCCGATTTGAAAACCGAAATACATAAAAGCATGCTATCTTTTTACGAACAAAAAGTGATTGATGATGAACTTGCCATGGATATCCTCCGATACTACTTCACTGAGTTGGTTTTTCATTTAAAAAATTCACACGGCAGTGCAGAATCAATAACATTCGTTGAAAACAAGTACCTGCCTCTGGTTAAACGATTTCAATCAGCTGGTGAAACAAAATACCTATTAGATAATTTTGAGGTGCTGTTCAATCAAAATAAAACGGATATCGCAGGAACAGAGTTCTTTGCGATTATGGTTGATATGATTCACTTGTCCGGAAGATATTACGATGCTGTAGAACTCATTAATGGTTATTTAAGCAAATTTAGCATTAAAGAGATTGCTTCAGATGAATATAGGTTAAATCTATTTATCCGAAAAATTCATCATCAAATGTTCTTTGTTTCGACGGAGAATTTGCAATGCGAGGTTAATGAAATTATTAGCCTCATAGATGAAAACATTTTTCCTGAACAATATTGTGAAATATTATTTATGCTGGGTGCCCACATTCTGTTGCCAGCTGGGAATTATACTGATGCTTGTATGCATCTAAAAAATATGATGCAGTTATCTTCAAAAAACAACTACTTGAAATTACTGTGTAGAGGACTAAGAAAATATGCTGAACTTCTCTGCGCGCAAGGAAAGTTTTCGTTTGCTGAAAAAATTTGCCTTGATGGATTGTCTATTGCAAGGCAATACGGTTTGTCTAGATATGGGTTTTATCTTCAGTGTGTAATGGGAGAAATCCTTCGCTTGACCGGCCGTCTTGAAGAAGCTATCAGTATCTTTAATGAGGCGAAACCTATTTCTATAGCTATGGGCATAACAGGTTGGATTGCTCATGTAGAGTTATCTATTGGGAATTGCCAAGTGGATGCTAATGACTTTGAAGCAGGATTAAGCTCTTATAATGATGCCAAAAATCTGTATTGTTCAATTAACCAAGTTTGGGGACGCATCAATTCTGATATAGCTATCCAACGTACAAGGCTGCTCATGGGGGAAAAGGTTGAAGAAGAAGCTATGCTCAAATTAAACCAAGAAACCCAAGAATTTGGCTATAAAGTCTTGACACAGCAAATCAAGGATATTTCTTCTGGAAACCTTGATAAAAATCAATTTTTATACTTGTAAATATGGAGGAAAAACAATGTTCAAAATGCTATCAAATGAAGATATTGAAAAATCATTAAATGAAACTACACGCCAGTATCTTGTTGGGCAGTTGAAATTGCCACAAATACTAAATCATATTGATGATCCAAACATAGAAATTGGGATCACAGATTATGACGAATACTTTATGGAGCAGCCACATTGGCACAAAGTCGCTTATGAGTATCAGTATGTTTTAAGTGGAGAAACTAAATACTTGGACATAACTAACGGCGAGGAACATTGCTACAAGCAAGGTGATTTTTTCAGAATCGAACCGAATACAACATATGCGCAAAAGTCGATTGCGGGTACGAGAATTCTGTTCATTAAGACACCTCCCGGAAACGATAAGGTCTCAGAGGAGGCAGACGAAAAGACAAGAGCATGGATAACGAAATGGGAATAGCTATAGCATGTGGAGGTAGCATAATGAAGGTCAGCTATAATAAACTTTGGAAACTGCTTATTGACAAAAATATGAATAAGCAGGATTTAAAACGAGTCTGTGGGATTAGCTCGGCGTCTGTTGCCAAGTTGGGCAAAGGAGAAAATATTACAACTGATATCCTATTGCGGATATGTAGTGGCTTAGACTGCAATATCAACGACATTATTGATACTATTCGAGAGGATGAAGATGCAAAGTCCTAACTTTGGGACAGTGAAAGGACTAAAAACAATATGGGAACGATTATACCAACTCGGAATTTTTCCATGAAAAATTCAATGTGGTTACTTAAACCAGTTATATATTGTAATTCTGATACAAGCATTGAGGCTCAAGCTGTTTCCCTAAACAAAGCATTAGCGCAAGAGCTTATCACATATAAGCCTAAAAGGCGGACAATGCAGATAGAAAAGTGCTTGTTTGATATAATTGATAAGTTACCAGAGAATTCAATAATCAAAGATTTTGATGTATTGTTTAATCCTAATTATAAGATTGACGTACTTAAAATCATGGTAAATGTATGTAAAGCGAAGCCTTTTAGTATGATTTGGCCTGGAACGATTGACGGCAACAAACTTATTTATGCCGAAGAAGGATATATAGACTATAAAACTTATGATGTGAATGATTATGATGTCACATGCATTATTTAGGGAGGAAACACAATGAAGTATTCAGAGCTGATTAGCTTTAGCCCAATTGAATCTACTTTGCAACTGATTCAGTCAAATAGCAACAAAGCAGAAGAAATCAATAATATTAAAACCTACGTAATGTCTGACGGCATGGCGCAGAACTTAAAGGCACCTGTCATCGACCAGTTGCAGATGGATGAGGTTGTTGATAACAAGGGTGTACTTATTGTTGGTAACTATGGTACCGGTAAATCTCACTTAATGAGCATCATTTCTTCCATTGCCAAAGATGCTGACAACTTGCAATACTTACAAAATAATGTATTTGCAAAGGATATGGAATGCATTGCAGGCAAATTTGAAGTGCTGCGTATTGAAATCGGCGGGGTTACTATGTCCCTGCGTGAAATTCTCTTTGGCTTCATTGAGGATGATTTTGCTCAGCGCGGCATTAATTTTGAAACGCCTGATTTTGCTACCGTCCGTGATAATAAAAAGCTTATTAAGGATATGATGATGGCATTCGCTGAAAAATATCCGGATAAAGGCTATCTGATTGTAGTAGATGAGTTTCTTTCTTACTTAACTTCTCGTGACGAGCGTCAGATTGTTCTTGACTTGGAGTTTTTCCGCGCGTTGGGAGAAATGTGCTCCAAGAGCAAACTTCGTGTTGTCTTTGGTGTACAGGAGAAGATTTTTGATAATCCAAGATTTAGTTTCGTTTCGGATACATTGAAGCACGTATCTGACCGATTTACACAGCTCATCATTACAAAGGAAGCTACCTCCTATGTTGTTTCTGAGCGTATTTTAAAGAAGTCGCCGCAGCAAAAAGCTTTGATTCGTAAGCATTTGGAGAAGTTCTCAAATCTTTATACAGGCATGTCCTCTCGAATGGAGGAGTTTGTGGACCTGTACCCGATCCACCCTGCTTACATTGATGTGTTTAATAAGATTTATCTGATTGAAAACAGACATATCTTGAAGAATATTTCTACAACAATCAGAGATATATTTAATACACAAGTTCCGGACGATGCCCCCGGCATCATTTCTTTTGACGATTACTGGCCTGCAATTAAATCTAATGGTCTGTTAAAAAGTGATGTCACAATCAGCCGTGTGGTGAATGCAAGCAGTCAATTAGAGGATATTATCAACCGAGCCTTCCCAAAGCCAGCCTACAAACCGCTGGCAATGAAAATCATCTACGCACTTAGCGTACATAGACTAACCACAAATGGCCTTGATGTTCAGTTCGGGTTAACCGCAGAGAATTTGAAGGATGAGCTATGCTTATTTCTTCCTATGCCTGAGCAAGATGCGGATTTTCTGCTTTCGCTTATTAAGACTACGCTCAAAGATATTATGACTACAGTTTCAGGCCAATTTATCATATACAATGATGCAAATAACCAGCATTATATTGATGTGGATAAGATTGTAGATTATGATGAGAAAATTAAACAAAAGGCTTCTGTTATGGCTGATGGCGAATTGAATCGCTTTTTCTATCAGCTTATTTATGGTTGCCTCGATTGGGATGCCAAGCAATATGTTCCAGGTTTTGAGATTTACCAGCGGGATTTAAATTGGGATTCTCATAACATTTTTCGTGAAGGATATCTATTTATGGGTTTCCCGGCGGAACGTAGCACTGCAGAGCCAGAAAGAGATTTCTATATGTATATTTTGCCTCCATATCAAATTGAGGATGATAAGATTGAAAACTCACCTGAATTAGTGTATTTTTCCTTTAAGTCCACTGATGAATTTAAAGAGATTCTAGGCATGTTTGCCGCAGCAAACTCCTTAGCACAAATTAGCGAGGGCAAAGACAAGGATGCCTATTTAAGCAAGGCAGAGATGGTGAGAAAGAAGCTGATTAAGTATCTGAGCGAAAACAAGAATACATGCTTTGATGTTCAGTATAAGGGGCAAAAACGGCAGCTTATCGAAATATTAAAGGGTCGCTATAATAAGGACATGGATTTCAAGGATACCGTTGACCTTGCGGCATCTGTCTGCCTTGATGAATACTTCAATGGCATTTACCCCGAGTTCCCTATTATGAAAACAAAAATAACACGCAAGAATATGGCTGAAAATGCTCGTCAGGCTTTTGACTATTTTGCCGGACGCAAAACACAGTCTGCGACACTCATGCTGCAGAGTTATGGTGTTTTGGATGGAGAGAAGATTCGCCCGGAGGGTTCAAAGTATGCTTCTCATTTTATTGAAAAACTAAAAGTGCTTCCTCCCCAGGGTGTTATTAACTACTCCGATGTTTTCGAGCAGAAAAATGATTATGAATTCGTAGATTCAAAGTATAAAATCAGTTTCATGTTTACGCCTATTTTATTTTTGTCGTTGGTTTATTCCGGCTACGCTACCCTTACATTGAAAAACGGCACCGTCATTACAGCTTCTAATCTTGACCAAATTCCGAGAATTACGGTTACAGATTTATACGAGTTTAAATACTTGGCAAGACCTGCTCAGATTTCTATGGTTGAGCTTAAGAAGCTATTTGAAATTCTGGATATCAATCCTGCTCTACTTGATAATCCAAATGATCGTGATGAAGGTGTGAAGCAGCTGCTGGTAAAAGCGCAGGAGCTGAGCAATTCCTCTGTTTTGACATCAAGAAAACTGCAGGAGGGCTTTGATCTGTGGGGCGAACCTTTGGCAAACGCTCAACAAGTGGCAAGGATGCAAAAGGCTTGTAGTGCTGTTCGTGATGAATTTAGCAACTATCAAGCAAAATACAATACACCTGCTAAGCTCAATAATTTCAACCTTTCTAATGATAATGTTGCGGATTTAGCGGCTCAGATTGCCTTGATTAAGACAATAATGGAGTATATTTCTTTCAAAACAGAGTGCTCTGCGGTGGTATCTTATATTGCCAATATTGAATTCCTTGACCTTGGCGCAATATTCAAACAAGAACTGGAATCCGGAAAAGCTGTGTTTCGTGAGATACGTGATGATATTGCGGAAGGCATGTCTGGTGAGATTGCTGCACAGAAGGTAAGTGCGGAACTAGAAAAGCTGAAAGACAAGTACATCACTCGTTACTTTGATGAGCATAAGAAAAAACGCCTTGACATTGATGATGCAAAGCGCCGTGGAAAACTACAGGAGAGCCTAATTCTTGCCAATCTCCGCAAGCTGCGTGGCATTGAGATTCTATCGGGTGCAAAACTGACAGCCATTGAGCAAGATATGGCTGAGCTTAAGGTTTGCTATGAGCTGACACCGACAGAGCTGAAGACCAGCCACATCTGTCCTCATTGCCATTATATCCTTGGCGATAAAGCTAAAAATGTATCGGGGCAGCTGGATAACATCGACATTCGAATGGATGACCTTATTGCTGAATGGACAAGTACACTGCTGAATACCATCTCTGACCCTATTGTGGTCAGTCAAAAGGAATATCTCAGTGCAGAGCAACAAAAAGTCGTTGATGGCTTCATTTCTTCCGGTGCATTACCGAACCGTGTGGATGACCATTTTGTCAACAGCATCAAGGCTTTGTTGCAGGGCTTTGAACCGGTAGTGATTGAAACGGAAGATATTATCGCAAAGCTGGACGAGCTTGGTCCTTGTGATGTGGCTACCTTTAAGAGCAAGCTATCCGGCATTGTGGATGCCTATGTTAAGGGTAAAGATACAGCTAAGCTACGTATCGTAGTGAAGCGGAAAGATGGCGAGGTATAAGCTATGGAGCCAAGAAAACTAACCAAAGAGGATATTGATAAAGTCCGTAATATAGAAGGCTTCCCCATCGCCTCTGATGAGGACATTATTGCGCTTTCCGATGCGCCGTATTATACGGCTTGCCCAAATCCGTTTATTGAGGAGTTTATTCGGGAGAATGGAACTCCGTATGATGAGGCAACGGATGATTACCACAGAGAGCCTTTTGCTTCGGATGTGAGCGAAGGTAAATATGACCCTATTTACAAGTTGCATCCTTACCATACAAAAGTACCACACAAAGCAATAATGAAATATATCGCTCACTATACAAAACCCGGCGATATAGTATTTGACGGTTTTTGTGGAACTGGAATGACCGGTGTTGCAGCACAAGCGTGTGGGTTTGAAAATGATGAGAATACCATGATGTTGAAATCTGACCTCCATTATGTTGAGTTAGGGCATCGAAAAGCAGTCCTAGTTGATTTGGCTTCAGCAGCAACATCATTTGCTCATAATTTTAATTCTTCAATAGATGAGAAAACCTTTTTTGAACAATCTAAAAATATCATCGAGCGCATAACAGAAAAGTGTAGCTGGATGTATAAGACTGTCCATGTTGATACAAACAATAAACCTGTAGTTGGTTTTGAGGGCAAGCCAATCATGGGCTTAATGAATTATACGGTTTGGTCTGATGTGTTTATCTGTCCGAATTGTGGTGAAGAATTAATTTTCTGGAAAGTGGCTGTTGATATCGAGAACGGAATAGTTCGGGAAAAATTTGGATGTCCACATTGCTCTATGGAACTTAAAAAGAGAGATTGCTCACATGCACAAGAAATTGTATTTGATGATATTTTAAGTGAGACAATAACACGTTATAAGCAAACACCTGTAATTATTAGTTACACAGTTCAGGGGAAAAGATTTGAAAAAACTCCTGATGATAGCGATTTTGCTCTATTTGAAAGAATAGAAAAAGAAAAAATTCAGACATGGGTTCCTGTCGTTAGAATGATTGAAGGAAATGAAGCACGGAGGAATGATGCTGCTGGTATAACACATGTGCATCATTTTTATACCAAACGAAATTTAATTGCATTGTCTTACTTTAAGTCATTAATAACCGCTAACGACCCGCTTATATTCGCGCTTACAAAAGTGGCCAATCAGTTAACAAAGCTTTACCGATTTACATATATGAGCGGCTGTTGGGGGGCTGGGGGTGGCCCAATGTCAGGAACTTTGTATATTCCTTCTTTGGTTAAAGAACTGAATATGATGAGTTTCCTCGAGGACGCAATC
The DNA here is from genome assembly GCF_032017025.1 of Hydrogenoanaerobacterium sp. Taxonomy (NCBI): domain Bacteria; kingdom Bacillati; phylum Bacillota; class Clostridia; order Eubacteriales; family Oscillospiraceae; genus Hydrogenoanaerobacterium; species Hydrogenoanaerobacterium sp. The sequence continues at coordinate 24,632 of NZ_DALZQO010000001.1, read as the reverse complement.
AATCTGCAAGGGAAACGAACTCAGTATAAGAGTTGTGAAGTTTGCATTAGCACACAGTCAAGTTCAGATGTGCCTGGAATTCCAGATAATAGCATAGATTATATTTTTACAGACCCTCCTTTCGGTGATAATTTGAGTTATTCAGAACTTAATTGTATCTGGGAGGCATGGCTTGGCGTTCAAACAAATAATGAATCTGAGGCCATTATCAATTTGTCTCATGGAAAGCATCTAGTCGAATATCAAACTCTTATGGAAAAATGCTTTAATACATGTTTTCGTGTATTGAAACCAAATCGATGGATTACGATAGAATTTCATAATTCCAAGAACTCTGTATGGAATGCAATTCAAGAAGCTCTTTTGAAATCAGGCTTTATCGTTGCGGATGTCCGTACATTAGATAAAAAGCATAGCAGCTTTAAACAGGTGAATTCTCGTGGAACTGTTAAACAAGACTTGGTTATTTCCGCCTATAAGCCGGAGGCAAGCTTCATTTATGAATTTGGCGCTAATGCGGGGCATGATGAGACTTCATGGGCTTTCGTAAGACAACATTTAAGTAATCTTCCAAAGGTAGTTGTGAAAAACGGTTTAATCGAAGTAAACCAAGAAAGACAAGCATATTTACTATGGGATAGAATGGTTGCTTATCATATCATGCAGGGGATACCAGTTCCTATGGATGTCACAGACTTCTATCAAGGTTTAGATGAAAAATTTTTAAAACGGGATGGAATGTATTTCTTACCTAGCCAAGTGAATGAGTACGATACCGCACGTATTACCTCTGAGGTTGAGCCAATCCAGATGGAGTTGCTGGTTACTAATGAAAAAGCAGCTATAGGTTGGCTTTATCAGCAGCTATGTGAAGAAGTCTGTGGCCCACAGACCTACGCACAGCTGCAGCCAAAGTTTATGCAAGAAGTGAAATCTGTAGACAAATTCGAGGCTATGCCAGAGCTGGCAGTGCTTCTGGAGGAAAACTTCCTACAGGACGATGATGGTCGATGGTATATCCCCGATGTCACTAAGGAAGGCGATGTTGCCAAGCTGCGCGAGAAAAACCTTTGGAAAGAATTTGAAGGCTATATGAATAGCAAGGGGAAGCTCAAGCTGTTCCGTTCTGAGGCCGTCCGTGTTGGATTCTCCCGTCTGTGGAAGGATAAGAACTACAAGGCGATTGTCGACATTGCAGAACGTCTACCTGAGCAGACCATTCAGGAAGATGCCAATCTGTTGATGTACTATGATATTAGCTGTGGCAGAATTTAGCCCCGCATGTGGGCTTGCTTTACTTGCGCAAATGTAAGTGAATAAATTCAGCAAGGAGGTTGCAATTTGATTATTACTAAGATTAACATACAAAATTATAAGCTGCTAAAGGATGTATGCGTTGAGCTGAATCCCGATGTTAATGTGTTTGTAGGAGAAAATGATGCAGGAAAAAGCACACTGCTGGAGGTGATTTCAATTGTAGCCTCCGGCAAGCTGAATGGAAATGCCTTTCATAAGCAGTTAAAGGCAAATATGTTTAATATGGATTGCCGCAATAAATATATTGCTTCATTGTCATCCACACCTATTGCCCCACCCAAACTTATTTTGGAAGCATACTGCGACGGTGATGATGCCAGCTATTCCGGAACCAATAATATGTTCAGTGATAATTGTTCCGGCATCCGTGTAGTTGCTGAATTTGATCCGCAATATGAGGCTGTTTACAAAACGATGTTAGAACACCATGATGTAAAAGATATTCCAGTAGAGCTTTATCATGTGTCTTACAGATATTTCAGCGGAGAAATAGTGGCTTTCAAATATGCGCCGCTAAAGGCTGTGTATGTAGATACCACAAGAAAAGATTACGCTGGAATGGTTGATCGATTTGTTTCTGAAAATATAACAGAATATCTATCAGAGCAAGAACAGGTTGATTTAAGCGTAGCGTACAGGCGCGTCCGTGCTGATTTTCGTGAAAGCGAAACAATTGAAAAGCTGAATAGTAGTATTCGTGAAAATGACAGTCTTAGCGGGCGAAACATCTCCCTTGAGCTGCGCGAAAACGAGATAGATGAGTGGAAACGCCAAATGTCTATCTCAATAGATAAAATTCCATTTGAGCATATCGGCTTTGGCAGTCAAAACTCAATCAAGGTGGAATTGGCCATAAAAAACAGCGAAGGACAAGCCAATCTGATTTTAATGGAGGAGCCCGAAAACAATCTTTCGTTTACCAACATGGCCAAGCTTATCCATCGCATATCACTTTCGGAAGGAAAGCAGATTTTTATTTCTACTCATAGCAGCTTTGTTGCTAATAAACTGAATTTAAAAAATCTTCTTTTGGTGGAATACGGTCGAGTAAAATCGTTTAGAGATCTTCCTGCAGATACCGTTTCGTATTTCTTGAAACTTCCCGGCTATGATACATTGAGGCTTGTGCTTGCCGAAAAAGTAATTTTAGTTGAGGGACCAACGGATGATTTAATAATACAGCGTGCATACCACGACCAATTTGGGTGTCTGCCCATTGATAAAGGAATTGACATTATCGCTGTAGGCTCATTGGCATTTAAGAGATACTGTGATATTGCAATTGTCTTGCAAAAGAAAGTATTAGTTGTGACAGATAATGACCATAGTGTTCAAGTAAAAATTACCGAAAAATATAGTGACTACATTGGAGACCCATATATTAATTTCTTTTACGAAACTGACGAAAATCTGAACACTATAGAGCCAAGCGTTTTAACTGTTAATTGCGGCGGAGATGGGCAACCAACAGCAGAGTTCAAGAGTATTATTTCATCAAACAATTCATTGAAAAGCCGAGACCGTGATGGGATTTTATCCTTTATGGTAAATAATAAAACCGAATGGGCAATGCGAGTTTTTGATGCAAGTGCCCCCATAAAATATCCGCAATATATAAAGGATGTTATCAATGAATACCGTTAGGCTTGCCGCTGCCGGAGCGGGTAAAACGTGGAAAATATGCAATGAGGCCCTATCCGCTGCATACTGTGCGGACACAAAAAATATTTTAATCGTTACATATACAAATAAAGGCGTAGATTCTATTCATAAAGAGTTAGAGCTACAGAACATGGGCGTGATTCCACCAAAGATTCGGATTATGTCTTGGTATCAATTTTTGTTAAAAGAGCTGATTCGTCCATACCAAACCTTTATCGCAGGCATTAATGAAGTGCGCTCCTTTGTTTATTCGTTAGAGCATAGTATGAATTATGAACGGATTGGTACAAAGCGTAGATACATTACTCGTTCTTCTGATGTGCGATCAGAGGAAGCAAGTAATCTTGTACTGCTTCTAAATCAACTGAGTAATGGCTTGGTGTTTTCTCGCTTAGAAAAAATATATTCTCATATTTTTATCGATGAAGTACAGGACATGGCGGGTCGAGATTTAGATTTGTTAAATACAATATTTAAAACAAGCATTGATGTCACCTGTGTTGGAGATAACAAGCAGGCAACTTTTCAAACACATACTACCCGAACTAATAAGAGTATATCGGGAGTAAATATCTTTGATTTCTTCGCAGTAGCCGAAAAACAAGGCGTGGTTAAAATTGAGAAAAATCTATGTAGCAGGCGATTTAATGCGGATATTTGTGATTTCGCCAACAGGGTGTTTCCCAATGAAAACTGCATGACAACGAGCATGAGAGAAACTACGGGACATGATGGAATCTTTCTCATAGAAAGAAAAGATGCTCACAAATACTATTCCAATTTTCATCCGCAGGAATTACGATATTCAAGGACAAACACTGATGTTTATGGTTTATTTGCAGTCAACTTTGGCGAATGCAAGGGACAAACCTACGAGAGATGCTTAATTCATCCATCTAAGCCCATAATTGAGTTCTTGAAAGGAAAAGGCCTTAGTAAGAATCAGCAGAAATATTATGTTGCATTGACACGGGCGAAATATAGTAATGCTATTGTTGTGGAAAAGCTGTTTTCTGCAGTCGGATTTGAACCTTGTGAAATAGAAATTGAGAATGGAGTAATTTCTGCATTAAAATACATAAGAGAGGAATAAACAAAATGTTTAATAGCGGCGATTTCGCTTTTGATATAATAGAAAAGGCTAATGTGCAGGTGCTGGAAAAGATTGAAGTGTGGGGGTACATTTCATACAAAGTTTTCAACCCTGCCACGGGGCATGTATATAAAGCGACAGAAGAACAATTGAATCAGGATGGCAGTGCTATTCACTATGACGAGAACTATCTCCGATATGTAGTGCAGCTATCTAAAATTAAAAACGAAACCGCCGGCGGCTTCCTTTCCTCGCTTGCAAGCGGCATTATTCCGCTGCCGCATCAGCTTCACGTGCTTAATCGTGCTATGGAAACTAACAATATTCGGTACATCCTTGCTGATGAAGTTGGCCTTGGTAAAACCATTGAGGCCGGTATGATTATCAAGGAGCTTAAAAGCCGCGGACTTGTTAACCGAGTACTGGTGGTGTGCCCTACTGGTTTGGTTACACAGTGGGCCAGTGAAATGCAGGAAAAGTTCCACGAGAAATTTCATGTTATCTTGCCTTCTGACTATGACACGATTCGTCGATTGACCGATAGTGATGATGTGTATGGGCAGTACGACCAAGTCATATCCCCTATGGATTCTATAAAACCGATGGAGAAGCACGCAGGCTGGACCGATGAACGAGTGGAAAAATATAACGAGGAACGTATCTACTCCATCATAAATAGCGGTTGGGATTTAGTGATTATTGATGAAGCCCATCGTGTAGCTGGTTCCTCTGGAGAAGTAGCCCGCTACAAGCTGGGAAATTTATTATCACAAGCAAGCCCATATCTGCTTTTGCTTTCGGCAACACCGCATAACGGAAAAACAGAGCCCTTTCTGCGTTTAGTGCGCCTTTTGGATGCAGACGCCTTCCCCAACGCAAAATCTATTGTTAAGGAACAGGTTACTCCGTTTCTAATTCGCACCGAAAAGCGCGAAGCAATTGACAATAACGGGAACCTGCTATTTAAAAACAGAGTAACCCACCTTATGACACTAACATGGGACGAGCGAAATACCATGCAACGCGAGCTTTATGAGCTCGTAAGCTCCTATGTTTCCACAACCTATAACAAGGCATTGCGGAATAAAAAGAAAAATATGTGTTTAATTTTTCTGCTTATCATCATGCAACGCATGGTGACTAGCAGCACCGCTGCCATTCGCCAGAGCTTAGAGAGACGATTAAATGTGCTGTTGAATCAGCAAACTCACCTTGGTAATTTGACCGAGGAGGATTTGGATGATTTAGATATTGAAGATGGCGTTGATGATGCGCTGGAAGCTATCTCATTGGATATGGAGCTGGAAATCGCAGAGCTACAGCAAATTATTTCTGTGGCAAAACAGGCTCAATTTCAAAATCAGGATGCCAAGGTGGAGCCCTTACTGGACGCTGTTGATGCAATCATAAATGAGGATCACACGCAAAAAATTATTATCTTCACTGAATTCGTTGCTACACAGCAGTATCTAAAGGAGCTACTAACTAATCGAGATTATACAGTTACTATTCTGAATGGCAGCATGAGTATTGAGGAACGTAATGAGGCGTTGCATCAATTCAAGACAAGCACCAGCATTTTTATTTCTACAGATGCTGGTGGTGAGGGTCTCAACTTGCAGTTCGCTAACATTATAATTAATTATGACTTACCTTGGAATCCAATGAAGATAGAGCAGCGTTGCGGTCGTGCGGATCGTATCGGACAGCAACGTGATGTACATATCTATAATTTTATTGTTTCCGAAACCGTGGAGAACCGTGTTCGAGAGGTTCTGGAACAAAAGCTCTCTGTGATTCTATTAGAAATGGGTGTAGATAAATATTCTGATGTGTTAGATAGCGAGGCTGCTGAATGTGATTTTACAGATGTTTATATGCGCTCAATTGGTCGTCCTGGTCAAGTTGAAAAAAATTTATACACAATAGAGTCTGAAATGAAGCAGCAGCTTGCAAATGCACAAAGATACAAGGACGTTATTAAAGAGGAAAAAGACCTCACTCAGCTAGTGGGCAGACAGTCTGCCTTTGATGTGGATATAGCTCTTCGAAAAATGGTAACATATTATGAGTGTTGGCAGGGCCGTGATCCTCGCCTAATTGAGCGTGTCAGCATTGGTGATAATGAAATTACTAAGCATCTTAGCGCGGAGATTTTGCAAGACCGCACATCTCCGTTACTTTCGCTTGGAATTCCCAATTTTCCAAATGAAGCGGGATACTTTATGCTGTGGCAACTTTCTATTTCTACTCAAGAAAGCGGCAAACGTATACTCCCCATTTTCGTCAGTAACAATATGATTTTACGACCAATGGCAGGGAAACGCTTAATGGAAGTTTTCCTTGATGACACCACTCAATTAAAAATGGGAACATCATCAAATATTAGTGCGGAAGAGTATACAGCTCTCGAAAGTCTTTGCCTAGAATTTGCCTATGATACTTTTATGGAACTCAAAGAAAAACAGCTCACCTTAAATCAAGAAAGCTACAACAAATATATGTATGCTTTGAAGCTTCGCACAGAGGCTGCTGAACATATAGGCATTGAAAATATTCGCCGGAGCAAGTTGGCAAAGCTGGAAAGAGAAAAAGCAATCATAGAAGCACAATATAAAAAAGGTTCCCAAGTATATCCTGATTTTCGATTGACTATGATAGTTAGATTGGAGGCATAACACATGTTTAAAGACTATGTGCTGAAATTCTCGTCTGCACAATACAGTAATCAAATATTACTCATTGATGATGAAAATTTCGATGAGGTTACTCACTACAGTGCTGGTTTTAAGGCACATGGCTTTGAAGTGGCACTCTACACAGATGATATATCTTTTCGGATAATGTATGAAGACAAATTGAAAAATCAAGACAATAAATTAGTTATACTAGCAAAATCCAGCAGCTTTATTCCGTATGACCTACAGCGAAGATTTAAGGCTTATACTTTATCTATGGGTAACCTATTCCCAAAACTTAATTTTGATACACTTAAAGCATATTTTGACTTGGATTTAGATTTGCTATCATTAGCATATCAAAATAATTTTGATGATTGGCAAACACAAAAGCAAACTGAAGAATTCCTAAATAAACATGTATATAGCACCGAAAACGTCCAAGCTTATCTTAAAATATTGTATTGCGATTTGATGAAACAAACAAAAACAGTAACAACGTACGATGAGTGGTTTGAGATTTCAGAGGTCAAGGCAAAAATTGATTTTTTTGCAACACGCTTTTATCTGGAGTTTGACACATCCGAAGTAGATATAATCTTTACAGACTATATATTGACACATTTTGGGAAGATTTCATCCGAAATGAGTCGAAACACACCTGTTCTTGTAAGCCGAGCAATGGAGTTTATGCATGAATGTAGCAGCAAGTTTGTAATAATTGTCATGGATGGTATGTCTGAGTTTGACTGGAGAATTATCTCAAAGTCTTTTGGGGACATACTATATGAGAAAACTGCTGTTTTTGCAATGATCCCTACAACTACGTCTATTTCCAGACAATGCTTACTGTCAAATAAATATCCCAGTCAATTGATTGAGCCTTGGAAACAGAGCAAGGAAAAGCAAGAGTTTATTTCTTGTGCTAAAAACATGGGCTACGCTGATAACCAAATTGGATATGAGCGAGGTTACAATGCGCAGTTTAGTTCATTTGTACGGTGTGGTGCTGTTATCGTTAATGATGTGGATGATATTGTACACGCCCAGCATCAAGGACGACTTGGGATGCTCAATGATATGGGAGTTTTGTCTGATCAACACAAACTAGCTGATATGACTAAACGATTTCTTGACGATGGTTTTGATGTTTATATTAGTGCGGATCATGGTAATTCACCCTCTATGGGCATGGGGAAATTAATAGGTACTGGGGTAGAAACAGAAACAAGAAGCAGAAAAATGATTGTCCTGCAAAACTTTGCAGATAAAGAAACATTGTTACAGAAGTACCGCCTAATAGACTATCCAAAGTATTACTTGCAAAAGGATTTCGATTATCTAATTTGTAATACAGGAGACTCCTTTGATGCTACAGGCGACTGTGTGATAACGCACGGGGGTATTTCAATAGATGAAGTAATCGTACCGTTTATAAAAATAAAGGCGGTGAATAATAATGGCTAAAATGGTAGGCTTGTCAAGAAATTTAAAATTAGCGTGGCTTAATCAAGTTGTCGAATTAATTTCAAAAGAATTGACCGAGAATGAAATAAAAGAGAAATTAAATGAATATCTTGGCTTTGAGATAGGGAGTCCTACAAATACTCGCAAAACCAGAGAGATTCTCATGTATATTTGGTATTACGAAAATGCTTACACAGAAAAGTTGAGACCAGTAGCATTACAGCTTATTAGGAAGTATCCTGAATACGCTCTATCCATTCACTGGTGCATGATGCTCGCAGCTTATCCTGTATTTATGGATATGTGTAAACTAATCGGGAAAATATCAGAATTTCAAGATGAGATTACATTGGCACAGCTCAAACAAAAATTATTTGATGAATGGGGTGAACGTACGACGTTATTTCACTCTATTGACAAACTAATATCAACACAAAAGGAATTTGGTGTCCTCACTTGCGATAAGCCGGGGAAATATCGAATCAACAGACAAAAAATCTCCAAATCTGAAGTAAGCAGTTTTATGGTTTATACGATGATGAATGTAGATGGTAGTGGATATTACTCGTTCCAAGAAATCAATGCTTCAACATATCTGTTCCCATTTGAGTATCAAATTGAAAAGGAGTCTTTATTGCAGGATGAACTCTTTGTTATGAATAATTTTGGCGGAGAATTATCAATAGCGCTAAAGGATTAGTCTGTGTTTCCTGAAACAATTTATTATCTTTCTCTGTAATAAATCTTTTAGTGTGAGTCCTTCTGGGAGGGTCACTATGAACCGAGGCTCGGTTCACGCAAAACGCATAGCACCCCCTTGGCGGGATGTTATGCGTTTTTGCATTTAAATGGCACTCTATTACTTCAGCACCAGCCGGTTACTAGTGTGACTGCCGTTTTCCCGGTAGCGTGCTTCCTTGTCCACCAGCCCCGCATTGGTGAGATCATGGAGGGCACGCTTGACGGTACTGCGAGAGAGATTCATGTCCTTTGCAATGGTGTTCACGGCGGGCCAGCAGTCGCTTCCTTTGCCAGTGCGGTCTTTGAGGTACATATAAACTGCCCTCGCCCGATGGGGAAGCTCATCGGGCGAGGCGGCGTAAATGTTTCCGAAATAACTCATTGTGTTCACTCCTATCACTTTGTTCTCAGATGACTGCGGCGCGTGGAATTGTCCTCAACAGGCTCCGCCACAGGCGTGTGGAGCATTCCTGTTCCGCTGGGCGGTTCCAGCAGCTCCCCGGTGTCCTCATCCACCACCACACAGGCGCTATGCTTTCTGACAATGCTTTCCTCCAGCACCTGCTTGTCGGCGTAGCTCACCTTGCGGTGGGCTTTTTCGGGAATGGTGTAGGGCGCTCCGAATGTAATGCCCCAATCGAGAAACAGCCGCAGCTTGGTTTTCATAGGGTGGGTGCCTGTTTTCATCACCACAAAGCTGCCCTTGGGAATGGACTTCAGCTCGTCGGGCGTCATCAGCGGGCGCTCCATCATTTGGAGGCTCTGACTGGGATCGTTCTTGCCACGGTTGACGCTGCCGCTCATGACGGTGCGGCTGCCCATCGCCTTGGAGAGAACATCTGCGGTCTGGCTGTTGGGGGCGAAGCCGCCGAAGATGGTATCCTGGCAGTTGTCCACGATAATTTCCGAGCCCTCCTTGCCATAGTTTTTTTCAAGCTGTCCGAAGCTCTGAATAATCGGCACCATCATCAGGCGACGGGAGCGGCTGGCGGAAAATATCAACTCAAGCGATTCGATGGCGGGCAGCGTGCCCAGCTCGTCACAGTAGAACACCACACGGTTTTTCAGCTTTCCGCCATTCTCATCAGCGACGGCGAGGATTTCCCTGTAGAGCTGCTGGATCATAAGGCTGACCATGAAATACTTCGTCAAATCTTCTTCGGGCAACACGATGAACAGCGCGGATTTTTCCTTGCAGAACTTCTCGGCGTCAATGGCGGTATCGAAACAGAGAACCTGCTCCATCTCGGAGTCGAGAAAGGAATTGAGCCGAGACAGCACGGTAGAGAGAACGGATGCCATCGCCTGCTCTGCCGAGTTGAGGGCGGCGCCTGCAAACCAGCGGGTCTTGTGGTCGGAGGGCAGCTTGTCCATGAGGAGCTGGAACTGACTTTTACCCTTCACCTTGCTGGGGGCAAGTAAATCCTGCACCAGTTTGAACACGCTGATGATATGGCGGCAGTCCACCTTTTTACCGTCCACCTCCGTGGGTGGGAGGTATTCCGCAATCAGTAGAATGACCGAGGTCAGAAGCCCCTCTGCGGCATCGTAGAAAAACTGATTTTGACCATAGTTTTCATCACCAGCGTTGATGATAGTCTTGGCGATAATCTTGGCGTACTTTTCTGCCTTTGCCTTTGCCACAAGGTTGTTTTCATCGGCGCGGTAGGTGTCCATGTAGGCGTTGACCAGATGGAGCATATTGTTGCCGTCTGAGCGGGTGGGGTTTCGCAAATCTATGACCGCCACATTATAGCCGTAGTGGTCGCGGGCGATGGCACCGTAGTTGCGGTAGAGGTCACCTTTGGTGTCGGTGGTCAAAAAGCTCATGCCGCTGGCGCAGGCGTATTCGAGATTCGGGTACAGAAAAAACGCAGTCTTGCCCACGCCGGATGCGCCGATCATAAGGCAGTGGACATCGTCGGTGTCCACCAGCGCGGTGACGGCATTGTTCT
>NZ_DALZQO010000001.1:13161-13709 GCF_032017025.1 Hydrogenoanaerobacterium sp. | reverse complement strand
TGCTGGGTGGGGAGCTGCTCTCCCTTGCGCCACAGCTCCGGGCGGAATGGGATGTGCCGATAGGTGCGCTTGATTTCCTGCTTGCTGGCAAAGCGGGCGGTGCCGTGCTGCCCATCGCCCACGGTGCGGGACTTAATGCCGTTTAAAGTGTAGTAGTGCGCCAAAAGGGAAAGGCCGCCGATGACGCTAAACATCACGGCGGCCGCTCCGATTAGGATATAGACGGATTCGTTCATATTGGTATCCTTTCGTTTGAGATTATCTTGTGCTATTATAAAATAAAGGAGGTCGGATTATGGGCAACAGCAATAAGATTTGTATAAACTGCGGCAAAAAAATGAAGCAACAATTTATTGGACTTCAGCACTGCAAGTGCGGCATAAGTTGGAAGAAAGACATTGGCTATTTTGAACGTACTCCCAATATGGTGTTTGCGCTTCATCGTGTGATGGTGGGCAAAAAAGCAAAGCAACTTCCAATTATCCGCTATCGTGGCAGTTCAGAGGAATGAGGCAGAGCAGTCATTTAATTGACCGCCCTGCCTTTTT
>NZ_DALZQO010000001.1:0-13151 GCF_032017025.1 Hydrogenoanaerobacterium sp. | reverse complement strand
CGCCATTGCCATCGCCGGGGCCAGCTTCTGCTCCAGCTTCTGTTGATCCTGCTCCATCAAAATGACCGCCTTGAGGCAGTGGGCGGCAACGACTTCGTAACTCTCCGCCAGCTTTTCTTTTTCTGCCGAGGACAGTACCCGCTCATACCCGCGCAGGGACATGATGGCTGAGTCCAGCGTATCCAGCCTTGTCTTAAACCGCCCACGATTTTCATAGGTGCGAAAGCCATAGCGCAGAAGAGCCTGCACAGTGGAGAGATTGCGGCAGTGGTTCATCTGGCGATACTCGTTCGCCGCAGATGCCACCGCGCCGGACAGCATTTCCTTGAGACAGTCCTCCGCATCAGAAAATCTGCCCCCATGCAAATGGGTGCGGACATTTTCCAGCATGGCGGACAGACGGTTGGCAGAGAGAGGTTCGGCAGGTTTTACTGCGGACAGCTCACCACAGATTTCATCCCGAAGCCGATGCTGGGGATGTTCCTCGGCTGGGAGCGCAGGCAGACCATGAGCCGCTTTGATGACCTCGTTCCAATCCTTGAACTTGGGCAGAATCCTGCCACACTGAACGCCCTTATCTGAGAGCAAATCATAATATTTTTCTTCCGCCTCCAGTCCTGCCTCATCGTGGTCGAGGCACAGCACCACATGATTGAGGTTCGGGTGCAGTTCCAGTGCCTTTAACATAGCGTGCTCTGAAACACCGCAGAGTGCAACATAGCTTTGATTTTGCCAGTCCTTGGGGTGCAGCGAAATAAAAGACAGCATATCAATAGGCGCCTCAAAAACATAGAGCAGATTACTTTTCCCAATGTGGTGAAAGCTATATGAGGGATTGCAGCCGTCCACGTTGCCCTTGAAGCCGGTGCCCTCGGTGTAGAGCCCTCGCTTGTGGGCATGACGGGCAACACCATTTTCATCAAGTCCCACAAACACGGCGTTGTGATATTCCTTGGTGCCGTCCTTAGATTTTTCGCAGGACTCATAAATCAGTTTTTGCTTTGCAAAATAGCTGACCACCTCACGATCAAGCAGCCGAGTTTTGACCAGATAACCGTAGACACGGCGCATATCGCTGTTGGCGTCAGGCAAGGCAAAGGGCTTTTTCTGCTCCTGCTTTTTCTTTTCTGCCGGTTCATAGACCTTGCCCTGTTCGCCGCCGAGGAGCATGGTCACGGCTTCGGGAAATGTTAGGTTATAAAACTGGCACACAAAATCTATGGCATAGCCGCCACTCTCCGTGGCATGGTCATACCATTCGTTGCCACGCACGGTAATGCTGTGGTCAGACGCCAGCCGCTTTTCGGGACCGGAGCGAATGAGCTTTTCCCCCTGTCGTTCTAAAAAATCCACGAGGTCAACATTGTTGGCGCAGAGCTTTTGTTCATCAGTAAAATGGATATAGGTTCCCATGGTGTACCTCCTTATTGATTTCGGTTTCCGATGCGATGAAAAAACGCCGCCCTTTTGACAGGACGGCGCTGGCTCGGAAGTAATTTTTCTTTGGGCGGCAGTTGTTTTGTAGTTTTTTTGGGCTTTTTCATAAAGTTCTCCAATCGTTAATATGACATGGTTTGCTCGTGGTCGCCCTGGGCGTGACCCTGCGCCTGCTTTTTCTCCCGGAGCTTCCGCAGGAGCTTGCGGTCAATCTGCTGACCGTGCGATTTCAGCGGCGGCGCGTTGTCTGCAAAGATGCGGCTCATGTGGTGGAGCAGTCGGGTTGTGGCAAGTAGGACGGAGGGCTCTTTCCACTGCCCCATATGGTCGAGGAAAAACTGCGCGTAAATATTACCCTGTGCCGCCGATGCGGTGAGCCATTCTACCGCCGTTTCTTTATCCCTCGACACATCCTTGCCCATCAGATATAGCTTGCCGAGGGTGTACTGTGCAAACTGATTGCCCTGCTCGGCGGCGGCAGTCAGATAGCGCAAGGCGGTTTCCACATCCTTGAGTGCGGCCTCACCGATGAGATAAATCTTGCCGAGGCGGTATTGCGCGAAGTGATTGTCCTGTGCGGCGGCTCTCTGAAAGAATGAGATTGCCTTTTCAGTATTTTTTGGGACATCCTCGCCCTTGAGGTAGAGAACGCCGAGGGCATATTCCGCAAACTGATTTTTCTTTTCTGCTGCAAAGCCAAGCCAGTGCAACGCTTCCTCCACATCCTTCAGCACACCCTCGCCGCCAAGGTAGAGCTTGCCGAGCCTATATGCCGCAAACTCATTTTCCTGCCCAGCGGACAGCTTATAAAGCCTCACCGCCTCCGCGACATTTTTGGGAACGTGCTGCCCTTTTTCATAGAGCTTGCCGAGAAAATACTGCGCATAGGGATTTTCACCCTCCACCGATTTACGAAGCAGAGCAAGGGCTTTTTCTACCTCCTGCGGCGGGGCGTTCTCATCGGAGAGAATGATTTTTGCAAGCTGGTAGCAGGCAAAGGGATTGCCCACCGCCGCGGACTTTTCCAAGTATGCTTTTGCCGCTACTTCATCTTTTTCTGTACCAACGCCGTTTAGCAGCATCCAGCCAAGGCGGTATTGGAGCTTATCGTCATGGCTCTGTTGCTCCAAGGACTTGAAGCCGTGAAAGGCTTCGGTAAAGCGTTGCTGGGAATCAGTGCTGTTTTTTGTGCAGCCAATTCCGTCACTGAGCATTTTGCCCAGCTCAAAGCTGGCGTAGGGAAAGCTCTGATTTGCCGAGCGGGTGTAGAGGGCAAAGGCGGTTTCATGATTTTGCTCCACACCCTTGCCGTGATAGTAAAGACCGCCGAGGGAATATTCGGCATACTTATAGTTTTCGTTTGCTGATAGAGTAAGCCAGCGCGCCGCATCCTCATAGTTCTGCTCTGTGCCAAGCCCCGCGGCATACATTTTGCCAATGCGGTACTCGGTGTACTTCCAAGGGCTTGCGCTCTCCGTCGCATGAAATCCGGCGAGGGCCTTTTCGTACCAAGCGTAGGCGGCATCGGCGTCCGGCTCACAGCCGAGGCCATCGGCGGTCATGCGGCCGAGGTCGTACATGGCGAGGGGGTTGCCGCTGTCGGCTTCTGCGAGAAACAGCGCACGGGCCTTTTCAAAATCCCGCATAGTGCCGCCGTGCTTATCTCCGAACAAATACTGCTTTGCCTGTTTGTACTCGTCCGTCCACCACGATGGGTGCTTACTGCCAAACACCGCCCCGCCCCGGTGAGCATGAGGAGTAGGACACTCTGCTTCCTCTGGCTCGTCCGCAACTGCTTCTTCCGAAAAGAATGCGGCGGGGGTATCGTCCTCGGCAGTCGCATCCGGAAGCGCAGTATCCGCCGAGGACGGTTCTTCAAAGGTCATCTCTCCGTTTGTAATGCGAAGAGCCTCTTTGATGACCATATTGCGGATAGATTTGAAGTCCTCGCATTTGGAAAGCGGGAGCGGCTCTTGCGCCTGCTCGGTATAAATGCTGTTAATTCTGCCCTTGAATTCCCACCACAAATCATAGGCGGCGGCAATACGCGGATCATGCGCCAGCTCGTCCACGATTTCATCCACCACATTTTTAAGGTCGGCTTTCAGATAGCCGTATTGTTTTTTGCCGGTGGTGAATTGCAGCCGATCCGCAAGGTGGGTGATGAGCTGCTCCAGCTTGGTGCTGTACAAAACGCCGCCCCGCATCTGTGCAATCAGTTTCCGCATGACCTCGGCTGACTCTCTGGTGAGGGCGTCCCGCTGCTGGGTTTTATCCGAGTAGAGCGGTAACAGCTCCTGCCGAAAAATCTCTGTTGCCAGCGCCGACTTCATACTGCGGATGCCCTGTTTTGTGAGGTAGCCCTCCCTTGGCTCAGTGCTGTAGCAGATCATGTGGATATGCGGGTGGTGGGATTCATTGTGAAAGGCCGCATACCATTTCAGATGGTCGGGCTGGATTTTGAGGCTTGCGGCAAGCTCCATCGTTTTGGAGGAGAGCAGCGATTTCCACACAGCAGCACTTTCAAAACCAAACTTTTCGGCGTCCTCCCGGCGCAGAGAAATAATCGGCGTCCACACGTTTCCTGTGTGCGCCGACACCTCTCTTGCCACAGCCTCCAGCTCCAGCGGTACATCGCCAGAGGTAAATAGACCGTGGGTGTCTATTTTTTCGACACGGGGACGGTTTGCAATGTAGTCCAAATACTTTTCACGGTCACCAATTTTTTCGAGGTGTTGCTCCAGCGTGATGGTGATAAATTCCGAAGCGTTTTTACGGTTTGGCTTTTCGACATAGTCCTCATATTCCAGCGAGTCCTTGGCGTCCGGAAACTCCTGAAGCAGCTGCGCAATAAGCGTCTGCTGTTTTTTAGTAGGACACCAAAGCTCATGACCGCTTTTGATTTTTTCCACGCCGTCACGAGTGGCGATGTATTTGACAAGGTGAGCAAGGTGGGCGGCAGATTTTCCGCTACCGCCCTTGAGGTAGGGACATTTGAAAATAAGCCTTGCCATTATTCATCGCCGCCAATGCCGTGCTGGAACTCCACCGCCTTATCCAGCATAATTTTACCCTTGGTTTTTTTCACCTCGGAAACACAGCGGCCGCGCAGCCGCGCCAGCTCATCATCGGTGATGTCGAGGTTTGCCGCCAGCAGATGCATCATCATGCTGATTTCTACCGACAGCCGGAAGAGATTTCCCGATACTCGGTTTTCCGTATTTTGCAGTGTGCCCTGAATGCTGGTCAGCAGCGCCTTGGAAAGATAGTCTGCGGTGTCACCGCTGGCGAGGTAGCCCATGTAGAAGCTCAGTGCCTTTTCCATGAACTCACTGCGGCTCTTGCAGTTGTCCTGAGTAAGCCAGCCGTCCAATCGCTCCATCGTTTCGGGATAGAGCCATATGGCAGTGCGCTCTTTATTATTTTTCATGCTGTAAGTCCTCCTTGTGCTCTCAATTTTGTCTTGACCACCTGCAAGGTGGACGGCAAAAAGCCTTTGTTTGCTTGGGGTTTTGCCGATTGCGACCACGCTGGCTGTGCCAAAAGCCAAAACCGTCCACCTTATCGAGGGTGCTGAAAACGCCCGCACTGCGGGCGTTTGTGGTCGGTGGGAGGTCGCTTGCGACCACCCGCCTTTATCCTGCTCTATTTTCGACCGGGGGGTTCAGTGAAGTTATTTGCGTATTTGCTGGATGCGGGAATGGCTGGCACAAAGCCCCGACACGGCTGTTCAACCGGCGCAGGGGTACACGGATGCCAACCAGCCCCGCAAAAACCCACACAGGGGCGACACGGTGGCAACGGTGGCTAAGCTCTGCGCCTTACAGGTTCGTTGTCATAGCACCGTTGTTTGCAGCGGTAGATGCCTTGCTTTTATCTTTCTGATTTTTAGTTGTAGGTGCGGTTGCGGCACTATCCTCGCCGCCCTCATCAATGTATTCACGCACGGGAGCGGGCACATATTTTTCATAGAGCTTTTGCAAAGCATCCTCCAGTTCACCCTGTAAATTTGCTTCCTTTTTAGCCATATAGCGTTTGGTGGCACGGAGTTTGTCGCCTTCCATGCCGATGGTGATGTTCTCTTTTTTCATCTGTAAAGCCTCCTTAATCATTAAATCCGATGAATGTCATGCGGGGTTCAAGCTCCGGTTCCTCACCGCTAAAGGCGGGGACTTCGGAAAAAAGCTGACTGTATTCCGCAATTTTACTTTTGCTGAGAGAACAAAACTCGCCGCTGCGAGTGGTGTCACAAACAAAAAATGGGCCGCAGATGATATCTGCGCCCAGCCTCCTGTTGGGTAGCATTTCAGCCAGTTTGGCTTCCTCATTGCAGACAACCACGCAGCCGTTTGGAAAGCTGATGCATTCAATCAGACCACCAACCTCCGCCTGCAAGCTGGCAAGGTCATTGCCAATTTCCTTCACGGCGGGCGGCAAGCCGGGCTCAACGAGCAACACTTTAATTTTATTTTCCTTCATATTCTGACTCCTTCCTTATGGTAAATAGCTTCTTGGATTTTGCTTCTCGCCGTTTATCCGCACTTCAAAATGCAGATGATTCCCGGTACTACGCCCGGTGGAGCCCACCTCTGCAATGACCGTTCCGGCATCCACCGTATGTCCCTCAGTGACGAGGATTTTGGAGCAATGGGCGTACAGCGTAACAAAACCGCCGCCGTGATCCACCATCACATGGTAGCCATAGCCGCTGCTTGAATAACGCACCACATACACCGTCCCCGGCAGTGCCGCACGGATGGGTGTGCCTTTTCCCGCGCCGAGGTCGAGGCCGCTGTGTCCTTTGGTTTGCCCTGTGAATGGGTCTTTGCGGTAGCCGAACTCCGAGGTGATCATGCCGCGCCAGCTCTCACCTAACGGTGAGCAGAAACCGTCTGCCCCGATAAACGGTGCAGACGAAAGGGGCAGGCCGTCCGACCATTGGTCAAACTCATCGCCATAGGTGGGTGCTGGTCTGCCGTACAGCACACGGTGATAGATTTCGGAAGCGTTTGCTTGATTCTCAGGCGTGATGGAAATGCCCATTGCCGCTAAAATATTTGCGTATACCACGGGCAGTTCCCTGACGGGAACCGCCACGATGTAGGTTTCCTCGCTGGTTGTGCCATCCTCATTTTCCACAGTGCGGGTGCGTTCCTCATAGGTGACAAAGCACGCTACAAAGCGGCGGTGGTCTTTCTTTGAGGGGCTATCTGCGCCGAAAAACAGAGAATAAAAAATTGCCTTGATGCGAGTGGAGTCGAGGCTGTCACCACCCTCCATCTCTGCATTTATCGTTACGATGCTGCCATCCAGCAAGGTAAAGCTGCCCTGCATATCCTCGATATAGCCACGGTAATCCTCCGGGACATTGCCCGAAATGACCCCGCCCTCGAAGCACAGTCCCACGGCGGTGTTGTTGTGATCTGCTGTGCCGGAGAGCATGGAGCAGATAAGCACCAATATTAAAATGACCGGCGACAGGATGGCGGCGATAATCCAGCCCGCCGTCTTTCTGAGCTTGTCACTTGATAAAACGGTGGCCGCGACCTTGGCTGCGGCTACCGCAGCGGATACTGCCATAGATTCACCGACCTCTCATTGTGCAAAAGCCAAGCGGAAATACATCTACATTTTTCATTATCTTCCGCCCGCCTTTCCGAACAGCTTTTCCTTATACGCTGGTGCATGAACGGCGAGGTTATACCGCTCAATGCCGCATTTGTATAGGCACACACCACGTTGGGGAAAGCGGATGAGGTTGTATTCCGATTCTTCAAGCTGCAAGGTGTCCATATAAAACCGCTTGTCGATGTTGCCTGCGTTGAAGAGAAAGGCATGGGTCGGGATGGAGAATAGCGGTTTTGTCAGCTCGGCAATGCCGGGGATGGCGAAATCTTCGAGGTTCTGCGATGCTAAAATCACCGCCGATTCCTTCTTGCGCACACGCTTCATGAAGTTTCGGATGTACTCAATGGCAGTGAGATTTGTGAGGAACAGGTACAGTTCATCAATACTGGCGGCCGTGTTTCCCTCGGTCAAGAGCTTATCGCTCATAAAGGACAACACGTTAAAGAGCAGGGCGTTCTTTACGTTCTTTGATGCTTGCAAAAGACCTTTCACGCCGAACACAATAAAGCGGTCGCTGGTGACATTGGTGTGTCCGTTGAAAAATTTGCTTTCCGCACCCATGCACATGGAGTGAAGCCCCAGCAGGATTTCCTGCAGCAGTTCGGCGGTATAGAGCTGATATTTTGCCTTATCGTAGCACTTGTACTCAGCCTCAATCAGTGCGTAGAGGTCAGACAGGATGGGATAATCGGTGGCGGTCAGCTTGCCGAAGTCGGTGTGGTCGCTAACGCCGAACTGCTCGTAGAGCTTACCCAGCATGATTTCAATGGCGTCGATGTGCCTGTCGTCAAAATCCTTGTAGCAACGGAAGAAGTCTTTCAGAAAGCTGATGTGCTGACTGAGCTTGGTGCGCTGGCGGAATGCCTGGGGCGCGTCCGCATCATCAGAGCCGCCCTCGTCCCATGTCTTGGGTTCCAGCGGGTTAATCATGTACTGACTACTCATAAGGTCGATGAAGCAGCCGCCGAGGTTCTCGCACAGCTCCACATATTCATGCTCGGGATCAAGGCAAACAGCCGCTTTTCCCGAGGCAAGGATATTGCAGATAATGAGCTTTAAGAGATAGCTTTTGCCCTGGCCGCTGTTGCCGAGGATGAGGATGTTTGCGTTGGTTTTGTCATCGTCACGCTTGTCAAAGTCTACGATAATGTTGCTGCCGAACTTATCTCTGCCAAGATAAAAACCGTTTGCATCGGTCTTGCCCGAATAATTGAATGGGTACATATTTGCCACAGAGCTTGCAGGAAGTACCCGTTCATACTGGCTGCCCAACACGTTATGTCCGGCGGGGCCAACCGCGAGAAAGCCCTCCCGCTGTCGGAGCATGAGGTGATCCACATTGAGCTTGGAGCGCACCAGCTCCGTCAGTACATCGGTTTGCAGTAGCTTCAGCCCATCCAAATCGTGAGCAGTAAGCTCGATATAAACAGCGCAGTGGAGGAGCGGCTCACGATTTCGGTGCATGGAAGACACCAGCGTGACCACATCCTGCAAGTTGCTCTCAGCGGTCACCGTCTGCTGAAGGTCGTTGGTACTGCTCCTGTCCATGCGGTTTTTGTTGGCGGCATTGTGGATGATTTTCTTTTCCTCATTGGCCGTCACTTGGCGGGTGTAAATCCGCAGGGTCACGCCGTCCTTTTCTCCGAGGTGGCGTAGGATGGCCTGCTCAGAGGTGCTGGTGGGATACTCCCGCAGCACCCAAACACAGCGGTAAGTGTTGCCGCAGATAAAATGGTCTGTGTTAAACTTGATGATACCAGGCGCAATCATGTCGAGGAAATCCTTGATTTTGACCGCATCTACTGGTGCCACCATTTCTTTTTTTCTGATTTTACTCACCGAAAATCACCCACCTTTCTCCGTCATAATCTTCATATTTTTCGGTCGTGACATTTTGCTCATAGTAGACGCCCAGCAGCCGCTTGATGTCGGCTTCGTCCGCCTTTTTCGTGGTGAATCCCTGATCCTTGAGAGATTTTTCAATGCGGGAGAGGTAAGGCTGGACTTCCGACTCCTTTTCCTTACGCAGACGGATGATGATTAAAAATTCCCGCGCTGTCGCCATCTGCACCTGCATCCGGTCAAGGGCAGTCATATCCTGTCCCAGCAGCTTGCGGATGACAGGGTTCTGCTCGGTGTCCATGCGGCTTTGCAGATGGGACTTTACATCCTCAAAATTTTCTCGGCTGTTGAGACACAGCATCTCAATTTCCGCGATACCCTTGAGAACATTCATCAGCGCATAAATCCTCGCACCCACGCTGGCATCGGAGAGGACACTGATGTTGGTGGGCTTGATGATAAAAAACACCAGCTCGCCGTATCCGGTCACCAAGCTGTGCGGGGTGATGTCCGTGATACCCATGAGCTGGCGGGTGGACGATTTGCCCCTGTCATGTTTCTTCTTTCTGCTCATAACTGCCTCCATTCGTAGATTTGCTGCTTGCCGAAGAAGAACGCCACAGCGTATCGGATAAAATCGAGAATGCTGGTGTCCTCAAAGCGTATGGTCAAAAAGGCATAGACCGCCGTGATAACAATAGGCGGCAGCCAGCCCAGCCGGGAGAGCGCGAATACAGAAATAAGGCAGCCGATACCGATGATGCCGATGTCCCGCAGCTCCCACAAAAACAGTGTGGCCTTAGATTTTAGGTTGTCGGGGTAGATGTACATGGTGGTGTGTCCTCCTGTTCCTCCTTGAATTTTCTTAAAAAATAAGCGATGCCCCGAAGCAAAAAGCTCACACAGGGTATCGCCACACTATTGCCAAGTGCTTTGTATCGGGCACTGTCCGAGCCGCTGGGGATGTCCGTCCAGCCATCGGGAAAGCCTTGGAGCCGTTCGCACTCCAAGGGAGTTAGGCGGCGAATGAGGCTTCTTGACTCCACGATGCATTTGTCCTGGCTGACATATTGATTGCCAATGCCTTTTTCATCGCCGCTGCATAGCGCACCGATGACCTCTTGGTAGGTGCTGATTAAATCGGTATTGCCCTTGTGCTGCCTTGCACACTGCGCCGCCGCGACTTCTCCCTCATGAAAGGTGGAAAAGCCCTGACGATTAAACACCGCATGGTGATCCGTAGCGGTCAGGGTATATGCAACATCGGGCTGACAGCCAAGCCCATTACCTCCGTTTTGCGGCTGGCGGTCGATGGTGTTACCCGCAATGCAGATGGTTTCCTGTAAAATGGCGATGCCGCCCTGGTTCTTGCTGGGGTCTGGATTTGTGGTATCAATGGTTCGGGCGAGGTCGGTTTCTCTGCATCCCGAATGGGGGTTTTGCGATTTCATGCTGTTGGATTCCTTGGAGTCAAGGCTAAACGCAATAGGAGCACCCACCAGTGGGATATTATTTCCGCCTGTTCCCATGCGTGCCGACATGGTGGGCGATACCTGATGAGGACCTGTGTATCTGGCGTCAATCCCATGATTTTCAAACAGCACCGGCTGGTTATTGCCACTCATTCCGGCGCTGGCGGTGATGGTTGGGCAGATGCCCTTGCCAATTTCTGCGCCGCCCTGTTGGGTTGCCATGACCAGCGGCTGGTGTCCATGCTCCTGTGCACGTAGGGTGCCAGTGATATCCTCGGTGCAGTGCATCTGATTGCCTCCTTGGTCATTGAGGCAGAGAACAGACGGTGCCGTACCTGTTTTCAGCGTGGGGGAACACTCATCTTGGTAGCCAATTCCTCTTGCTTCCGCACCGGCATTGCCACAAAAGCCAGCGGTCAGCACACAAGGATATCCCTGTCCGGCCTGCCCACCACCTTTGGTGAGGGAGGTATGGACTTCTGGGGTGAGAAAGCAATCGCCGTCACCTTTGCTGACCACACCCGCAGCAAGCAGCAGTCCAGCCGGATTTCTCCCACCGCCACCGTCCGCACCTGCAAGGGTCGGCGCAACACCCTCTGGTGTAAACACGCGGCTCTGCTGAGTGTCCCAGCCATTGAGACAGTTGGGCTGGGCTACCAGCGGAGGATGTCCGCCCATGCCTGCGCGGAGGGTGGAGGTTACTTCCTCGGTGATGTCCATGCGGTCACCGCCTTGGTCGTTTAGACACATGAGCGGCTCCTGGGCAACAAAGGTCTGCATCTGCATATTGCGGGTTGCCAGCAGTGCGCCAGAGATGCCATGTAGGTCAATGACTTCATCTCGCTGGTTTACATGAAAGCTGCTGACAGCGGCGGTGTCCGCAACAAAGGTCTGCTGCTTCATCCCTGGCTGCGCGCCCAAGGCTCCGGCGATATCGTGCAAATCCCGCACCTCATCACGCTGATTGGCGGCAAACGCCACCGGTGTTTTTTCTTCTGTCTGTACATATCCGTGACTGCCGCCCTCTCCACCGTAAAGGGCAGGCCATGTGCCGGTTTCTGAGGTGATGCGGCGGCTTTGCACATCCCATGGGGTCAGACAAGCCCCGCCTGTATCATCAGTGCATCCTTGAGCTGGGGCGGCAGCTCCTTGCCCCTTGCCTCGGCTCTGCGCAAAATTCCCAAGCAGGCGGTCTTGCTCAAATAATATTTGGGGTGCGGTGAGTCCTCCAAAATCTGCGACAAGGAAGATGCGACGGCGACGCTGGGCGACTCCCCAGAATTGAGCGTCGAGCACTCTCCAAGCAAGGCTGAATTGGTTTCCCAAAAAGACAGCCCCAGCAGATTGCCATGTCCCGGTGTCAGGTCGAGGCACATCACAGGAACTGTCCTTAATACGGACGATTTCCTCGATGACCGCCCGGAAGTCCTCGCCGTCTGCGCTGCTAAAGGCTCCAGGGACATTCTCCCAAATGAGGTATCGAGGTCGAATAAGGTGAGCTGGTATATTTCGCTGTTCATCTGCTTTTCTCATCTCCTTTGCAATTCTGGTCTGCTCCATGAACAGCCCGGATCGCTCTCCTGCGAGGCCGCGGCGCGCTCCGGCCACCGATAAATCTTGGCAGGGTGAGCCGCCGCAGATGACATCCACAGGCGGTAGCGTCGCTCCGTTTAGCTTTGTGATATCCCCGACATGGAGCATATCGGGGAAGCGTAGTTTCGTGACTTCGATGGGAAAGGCTTCGATTTCGCTTGCCCATAATGGCGTGACGCCATTGCGGACGGCGGCTAATGGAAAGCCTCCAATCCCATCGAAAAGGCTCCCCATCGTATTCATCAGCACATACCCATTGCCATTGCGGGAGCCTCGGCCTGTTGCACATTTCTGGCGCTTCCAATGACGAAGCCGTTTTCCTGCTGCATCACTCTGCGGACAGGGAGTCCGATTCGCCGTGCTTCCTCGATTTCGAGGTGCATTCCGTAGGAGATGCGGTCGCCATAGCACCACAGCTCATCGCAGTGGGACAGCATAGCGATACCCATGTCAAGCCCAGCCTGCCGTTCTGCTTGTTCTGACTCTCGGAGCAAGTTTGGATAGAGCAAATGGGGCGCAAAAAAAGCGTGCCCCTCGTTCATCACATGGCGACACGCTTCCTTTGCAAATGCTGTATTCTGTTCAATATCCCCGGCATAGGGGGATGCTACATAGATTACCTTCATAGGCTTTTTCCTTTCCTGTTTTATTTAGGCGCCACCGCCTGCACCACGGTTCGGGTGGTATTGACCGCCGCCTGTGCAGTGTAGACCGCACTCATTACATTGGCTTTTGTGCTGGTGTCAAGGCCGAATGCCCCGGCAATCCTCGGCACTTCGCCTGCGGACAGCATTAGCCCCAGCCCCAGCAGGGCATGGTCCTTTAGCACCATGAGCCCCGCTGCAAGGATGGTTGCCTGCAAAAATGTAGTGAGACATAGGCCGATGATTTGCTTGCACCACTGGACAAAGCCGTCCATATATCCGCGGGGAACGCTGAACATATACAGGCTGCCCACGGCAATTTGAATGAGCAAGATGCCGCCGCGCTTGAGATTGGCAAAGAACACTTTAATCACGGCATAGCCCATCATGATAATCATAAACAGCAGCATGAGTGGGTTGGTGATTGCGCCGATGCCGCCGAACACACCGGAAGCGGCGGCGCCCATCTCCGGGGTGCTGCCGAGCTGCGTGAGGATGCCGTTTGCCATCTCCCCGAAGCTCTGGCCGTAGCCGG